>JALGZO010000663.1 GCA_025774865.1 bacterium
CCGACGGTGAGATCGTCGATGATCTCCCAGCTCACGTTGGCGTAGAGGCCGAAGACGTGGTTCTCCACCTCGGTAAGTGCATTGATGAAGTCGTCGCGCGGGGCACCAAATGCCTTGACTGGCGGGCAGCCGGGCGGCCATGCACCGAAGATCCCGGGGGTTGGTTTGAGCGGGCAGCCGTCCACCAGACTGATGTTCGGATACGGATCGAAATCGTTGTCCGGAAAGGACGGAACGAGGCGCCAGCTCAGGGCTTCATCGGTGTTCTGCTGATTCGGGAGGTAGAGTTGGGTACGCGGCGTCCAGTCGTATTGGTAGATCGCTCCCAGCGTGTAGTCGACGGGAAGACCCCAGGTGGAGTTCAGCAGGAACTCCTGTGAGACCTGCCTCGACTCGTCGGTCAGATCCAACGTCGAAATCGGGAGGCTGGACGTATCCTGATCTCGGTGCAGGAAGTAGTCCGTGTACTGGAAGCCCGTGATCGAGTCCAGCCGGAAATGCTCCGCCTCCCACGCGGCCAGAAGTGTGGCAGTCCAGACCGTCGTTTCCTCGTTCTGCGGCTCGTTCGCGGTACCCAGGTAGGGATCGTCGGGATTCGGCAGCGCGACCTCGCCAGGATTGTCGACGCCTTCGTAGTCGGAGCCGGGGCCCGCCCCCGGCCACGTGGGGCCATTTGGGCCGACGGGGGGTGTGAAGTAGTCTCCGTCGAACTTCTGCCCGGCGCCGGCATCTTTCTTCCGAAACCAGCTCCCGATGATATCCACGGTCACGTCGTCGTGAGGCTCCCAGCGCAAGGTCCCTCGGAGCGTGCCGAGCTTCAGGTTGCTGACGCGCTGACGGTTGCTCTCGCTCTGCATCAACATGACGCCGTCGTTGAAGATCCCGAGAAGTGCGACGCGGAGGGCCAGCTCGTCCTCGATCAGCGGGATGTTGAGCATGCCACGGGTCAGGACGTTGTTCGCGCCTTCGTCGAACGGGCTCAGGTCGTTGTGCGCACTTCCGTCGAACCGGCCGTACTCGACGTCGACGTTCGCGTCGATCTCATACACGGGTTTATTGGTGATTATGTTGATCGCGCCACCCGTCGAGTTGCGCCCCCAGAACGTGCCCTGTGGACCGCGGAGAACATCGACCCGCTCGATGTCGAAGTAGGGGATGAGGCCGGTCCCCTCCCGGGCCGAGAAGACGCTGTTGATGTGAACGGCGAAGCCGGGGTCGATGCCCGGCCCCACGATCTCGCTGCCGACACCGCGCAGCGTGGTCTTCGACAGTCCGCCGCCCGTGAAGAGGTTGGGGACGTTGTACTGCAGGGTCTCGAAGTTCGTGATTCCCCGATCCAGGATGTCCGTCTCCGAGAACGAGCTGATGGACTCGGGGACCTCCTGGAGGAATTGAGTGCCGCGCTTGCCAGTGACCGTCAGCTCCTCGATCCTCTCGCGCTCTTCCTCGGTCAGCGCCGCAGTCGAATCATCGGCCGTGGTCGTCGCGACCGTGTCGCCTGCTTCGGCCGGCTCCGGGGCTTCGGTCTGCGCCGACGCGTGACCGACTCCCCATGTCACCGCCGCCAGAGCGATCGAGAGGAGAATCCACAGCCGTTGCAGCCCGCGGCCGGCGATGCGTCCACGCCCGCCCGCCCGCTCGACGCCGCGGCCCCCGTGACGCGTGATCGTTCGAAAGCCGTTTCCCGATTCCAGGCCCGCTTCGCTGAACTTCCCGAGCATGTGCACATCTCCCAGCTTCCCTCCGCGCGAGGGGATGGCCCAGTCTGGAATCGGGAGATTCCGATGTCAATTGGGAATTCGATTGCGACTCCTTTTCGAGACCATCAGGGCTCGGCGTGTTCCCGCCGGCGGGCGTCGAGCGCGGCCCTGATCTCCGCATGTCTCGCCCGGGTGATGCGGTAGCGGGTAATGAGACTGATCGGAACCACATACAGGAGCGGAATCGCCACACCGACGACGAGCTGGCGCCACATACAGAGTGACGGGGCTACACCCGCGCCTTCAGGCCCGTCGCTTGCGCCGCGCGCGCAGCCACATGATCGGCGGCAGCACGAAGACCAGCTCGAAGCCGATCCCGCAAGCTACGTCCGACAGGAACGCGCGCACGACGAGCAGGTTGCGATCCTCCGGCAGCAGAAAGCGCTGTGCCACCAGCGCGTCCGCGGCCTGCGTGACGGCCCGCACGTATCCCTTATGATTCACGTACACTGCGTCGATGTAGGCGGGCCCGTAGCGGAACATCGATCCCGCGAGGAAGCAGGCGAGCTGCGCGAATTCGTGGAGGGGCTCCGGCAGAGAGGGATCGAACGTGTTGTTGGGCTGGTACAGCGCGATCGGCGCGTTCATGTCGGCGGTGCGAACGCCACCGATGGCGTTGCCCAGGAAGTTGCGCGAGATGACACCACCCGAAGAGGCGAGCACGAGACCGGCGGGCATCGGCGTGCCGTTGCGCACGAACTCGTCGAGGTTCTTCCACATGGCCCGCTGCGGGAACGAGCCAAGCACCTGCCCGTCCGCGAGGGTGTTCATCTCGTTCAGGCAGAAGCTCTCGAGCGTGATTCCCGGCACGACCTCGATGTTCTTGTGCACGGTGACGTGCGAGGCGCCGGCGATCTCGTAGTAGCGGAAGGTCGGCGTGTCGGTCTGGCGCAGCCCGTTGGCGAGCGCGTTGCCGACGTCCGTCTCCGTCAGCGCGCGAACCACGGGCACCGGCAGGTCCGTCGCCACCAGGCCGTCGGTGCCCGTCAGTGCCGGCGTGCATTCCGGGTACGCGGGCGCGCCGACGTCTCCACAGACGGGACCGTAGTTGATCCGTCTCGCGGTGTAGTCCGCCTGCACGAAGTAGCCGTCGTTGGCGGCGAAGTGGAAGGCGGTCGCGTAGGTGACCAGCGAGCCGCCCTGCTGGGATTGACCGGCGTGATAGAGACGCTCGACGGTGTAGCCGGCGGGCAGCGGATTCTGCGGGTCGGCGGGGCTCTTCAGCAGGCTCGCGATCTGGCTGACCATGTCCCAGGCGAGCCCGTTCTCCGACATGTCGAGCGCCGCGTAGCGCGTCTGGCAGTCGGCGATCTGGACGAAGTCCAGCAGCAGGCAACCTCCCTTCAGGAAGGCGATCGAGTCGATGCTGTTGGTCACTCCGACGTAGATCCAGCCCTCGCGCGCCGCGAACTCGGCCATGGGATCCCAGACGGGCGCGGTGTCGAAGCCGGCCGTCGAGTTCCACCACTCGATCACCAGGGTTCCGCTGAAGTCCTCCACGTTCGCCGGCCGTTTGACGATGATCCGCGTCGTATAGGGGACGTCCTCCGTCTGGGGGAACGTGGCGTTCACCGGCTGGATGATGACCTCACCGGGCACCGGAGTCTCGTTGTAGGTGTAGATGTCGGCGAGGCCGCTCACGAAGAACTCCTCTTCGACGTAGCTCTGGAGGAGGTCCGCGGTCGCCCGGGTGGCGGGGACCTGGATCTCACCCTGGCCCACCGGCGCGGGGACGACGGTGACCGGCGAGGTCTGATCGGCGGCGGCGGCGGCGGCGAAGCCGGCGACGGCCACCGAGACCAGCGAGAAGAGCTTGAACGATCGCATGCGACCTCCTTCGCTGAGCGCGCTTCCCGGTGCATTCCGGGGGTCGCCCGGGGTGGTTCAATCGCTCCGGAGCGAGGCGTTCATCATACATTCAGGGTCCCCGACCCGTGGTGAAATTCTGCTGCCGGAGGTCGCCGATCGGTTCCCTTCCCGTCGAAGAAGGAGCCGCGCTCACCGACCATGGCCTGACGACCTCGCTCGCGTCTGTGGCAATTCGAACGCCTGGAAAAGGTTTTCCGCGGGGTGGGAAATCCACTTCCGCTCGACGGGCCCCTCGAGAGACCCTCGAGAGACCCTCCGCTCCAGTTTCTATTTCGATTTCAACCAGTTGCGCTACTCCGAAACGCCTCCCGGGACGCCGATCCGGCTGGTACGACGCTTGCACAGTCGTTGCGGGTCATTACCGTCACGCACCGCCGTCCCGGGAAGGGGATTTCGTATGCGTAGCGCTCGCAGCGCACTCATCGTTCCGGTCACAGCCGTCACCCTGATCCTCGCAGCGCCGTCCGCGCGGGCGGGCACCATCACCATCGACTTCGATTTGACCGGCAGCAGCATCGCGTTGCTCGGTGGCATCCTCAACATCCCGCCCGACGGAAGCATCACGGCGGCGAGCGCCCAGGTCACGGTGCAGGGCTCCGACCTCACCAACGCCTCTGCGGGCGCTGCCCACCTCGGCAACCTGATGCTGACGGCGACGATCAACGGCACCGTGGGTAGCGCGGTCCTGCTCACGGGCGGATTCTCGGCCAACCAGGTCGGAGGCGGCGCCGGGGCTCTCAGCAGCGGTCTGGCGAACCTGAACGTGGCAGCGCTCACCCTCAACGTGAACGGCCTCGTCAACTGCTTCGGCGGTCTGTGTCCCGCGCTCGGGACCTTTCCCATCTCGGCCGTGAACTCGCTCTCCGTCCTGACCGGTATCGGGAGCATGGGCATCGGAGGCCTCGGCACGCTGAGCGCCGCCACCTTGAACGGGATCCTGTCGCTCACCATCGGGGGCAACACCGCGGTGTTGAGCCTGGTCGGTCAGGAGGTGAACCGGACCTACATTCCGGAGCCCAATACCTTCGCGCTCGTGGGACTCGGTGTGCTCGGCCTGGCGGGCCTAGGGTGGAGGCGCACCCGACCGCGCTGAAGCGGAGCCGCGACTGCCGCCCCTCCACCTCCGCAGCGACGCCGTTTCCGTATTCCGGCGGGTGGCGGAGCGACCCGGTGCAAT
>JALGZO010000664.1 GCA_025774865.1 bacterium
GTCGATGACGAGCGTCTTGCCGACGGTATCGAAGATCGCGACGGCCCGCTCGCGAACGTCGTCGCGATCCGTGCTCACGGCGAGACAGGTCATCGACTGGCCGAGAGCGACGGCCGTGTTCGGCATGGCGCGCACGACGGGCAGGTCTTTGCCGACCCGATCGAGGATTGCCGCGGTGCTCGCGCCGGACACGACAGAGATGAGGATGTGCCGCTCGGGATCGATCGATTCCCTTACGCTCAAGAGGACGCCGTCGAGTTGTTGCGGCTCCACGGACACGACGACGATGTCTGCTGCGCGCACCGCGTCCTCGTTGTCGGAGGTCGTGCGGAATCCTTGTTTCGCGAGGTCATCCAACAGGTCCGAGTGCCGCCGGGTCAGGATCATTTCGCCGGGTTTGAACCTCCCGGCGGCGGCGAGTCCCAGGGCCATCGCGCGGCCGATGTTCCCGGTGCCCAGAATCGCGAGCTTCGACTTCTTCATCGGCGCCCTCTCTCGTTCGTGGCGCGAGGAGGATAGCGCCGGGGCGCAAGATGCGCGAGGGAAGGATCCGGTCGGTGAACTGCGGTCAGCCCCGAACGGCGAAGAAGATCATCTCCTCGGAGTCCGCTTCGTACGCTCCACCGTTGAAGTCTCCGCAGATCCGGATCGGTCGCAGGCCGGACCGCGCGAGCAGATGTTCGAACTCGAATCGGTGAAACCACCGCCACCGCATCGGAGCGGTGTCGGAGCCGACCTTGCGGCGCCCTCGGTACTCGTCCCAGACGTAGTCGATGTAGGCGATCTGCCGTGGGAGGTCGCTCCGGACCCGAAAGCGCTGCACGATACGGGTGCCGCGCTTCGGGTGCTTCCGTTCGTAAGACACCCGCAGCTTTCCGTCGGCGGCGAGGAGGTCGGCGAGATCCGGGTTCACGAGATCGATTACCGCGACGCCGTCCGGCTTGAGGCGCTTCCGAATCCCACGCAACGCGGCGAGCTGTCGACCGATCTCATGAAGATGGTGGAAGGAGCGGAACGGCGCGAGAATCGTTCCGAAGCGGCGTCTGAGATCGAGACTCGCCATGTCCCCTTGCAGGAGCTGCGCTCGGCCCGCGACGCCGCGGAGCCGCGCGATCCTGGCCCGACCACGCTCCAGCATGACAGGTGAGATCTCCACCCCGGTCACGTCGAAGCCGGCCTTCGCGAGATACGCGGTGATCCGCCCCGTGCCCGCACCGAGCTCGAGCACCGGGTTCCCGCCTTCCGCCGCACACTCTCGATAGAACGGGAGATCTTTCCGCATCCGGCGCTCGTAGTCGAAGTCGTACCACTTCGCCATCGCGTCGAACTCGGGCATGATTCGCCCCGAACGCCCCACCGGCGTCAGACCCGGGCGGTCGCGTGGTCGGACATGCCGCTCAGGCCCGACTCGCCCTGAAACTCGAAGAACACGGGCTTGCAGTAATCGCGTTTCTCGAGATCGTACTTTCCGAGCCACTTCTTGTCGCGGACGCGCTCGATCCAGTCGAGCATGAAGTCCACCTCTTCTGACGTGTTGAACACCCCCATGCTCACTCGGACCGCGCCGGGAAGATCGGTCTCGTCACCTCGGCGGAGCGCGTCGACGAGGTTGGACACGTCCCCGATACCGAGGAGAAAGTGGAGATAAGGGTGCGCGCAGAAGCAGCCGTTGCGCGTGGCGATCGCCGCCTCGTTGTTGAGGATCGCGGAGGCGAGGTCGTGATCGATGCCGTCGATATTGAAGCTGATCACGCCGAGCCGAGCTTCGGGATCCGGTGGACCGTATACGGCCACGCCGTCCATCGCGAGGAGGCGCTCCATCGCTTGCTTCGTGAGCTCGATCTCGTGCTCGCGAATGGCGTCCAGACCGATGTCGCTCAAGAAGTCGAGCGCCCTGGCCATGGCGATCGCGCCCGGGATGTTCGGCGTACCCCCGAGGTGGCGGTCCGCCCCGGTGGTGAAGACGACGTCGTTGTCGGTGACGGCCAGCACCGTGCCGCCCCCCGGACGGTAGGGCGGTATCTCGTCCATGGCCTCCTTCGGGGCGACGAGAAACGCGGAGCCGAACGGTGCGTACGCCTTGTGGCCGGCCGCCGCGAAAAAGTCGATGTGCTCGGGATGTCCGAAAGGGCGAAGCTCAATCCGGCGGTGCGCGAGAATCTGCGCGCCGTCCACGCAGATCCAGGCGCCCTGTTCGTGGGCCATGCGGGCGATCCGGTGGATGTCCGGCATCCACCCCGTCACGTTGGAGGCGGCGGTCACGGCCACGAGCTTGACCGGGTGCGCCCGGAGCTTGGCGGCGAGATCGTCCATGTCGAGTGAACCGTCCTTCTTCATGCCGACGGCGAGGGTTTCGCCGCGAGCCCGGAACGGGAGATCGTTGGAGTGGTGCTCCATGACCGTCGTCAGGACGATGCCGTCCCGCTGCCCCGCGGCGTGCGCCGCGAGGTCGAGAGCGCACGTGGTGTTCGACGCCATGAAGACGGTCTGCGACTCGAGATCCGCTCCGACGAACCGCGCGACGGTTTCCGCCACGCGATCGAAGAGGTCGCTCGCGATCATGCTGAGGTTATGATGGCCGCGGTGGATGTTCGCGTAGTACTTCTCGAGGAACTCCTTGTGCGCTTCGATGACGATTCGAGGCGGATGAGTGCTCGCCCCGTGGTCGAAGTAGCGGATCGGCTGCGGAGCCTCGTGGCCGGGGACCGGGAATCGCTGGCGACAGATGGGGAACTCGTCCCTGATCCAGCGGATGTCGAGTTTCACGGGAATCCCTCGAACGTGTGACGGCGCAACTCGGCGCGGACCAGGGTAGAAGGGATACCCCAGCCGTTGCTACTGTTTTCGGCGGAACGGGCAGGTCCCTAGCGCCCCCAGACGGGGCGTGGGCAGTTGTCTCCGCGTTCCTCGCACAGCATGTAACCGAGGCGCTCGGCGTCGAACTTCAGCTCCGCCCCGAGGTCGTCCCACCCGTAGTCCCCGTCCCGGGGTCGGGCGATGTCCTTGCGCTCGATCCCGGCCCAGAGGAGAGCTCCGGTCATGCCGCTGTGAAAGGCCGCTTCGACCGAGGTGGCGCCGGCGAAGCGCGGCGGCTCCTCGGCCTTCTCCCGGAACTGCGGGATGAGATTCGGCTGGGGGTTCGTCGTCGACTGCACGAAGAGCCTCATGTCCTCCTCGCCGACGCGGGAGTACGCGACGCGAATCCGCAGCGTCGTATCGTCGATGGTCGTGACCATCTCGTAGTCGCGAGCGAGTCGGGTGAACAGAAGGGTGTAGAAGTAGTCGGCGAGGAACTGCACGGATTCGACGTCGAGCCCCTCCGATCCCTGTCCGCGCCAGACCTCCACCGGCTCGAGCATCGCCTTCCGGTACCGGCTGAAATTCGCGTTCGGTTCCCGGAAGACGTAGGCGGGCTCGCCTTCCTTTCCGGCCCGAAGATTGGAATAGTCGCCGAGGAAGCCGGAACGATGCGTCGTCGGCAACGTTCCCTGCTTCGTCGAGGAACAGCCGGCGAGAAGGGAGACGATCGCGGCTGCGATCCACGGGACTCGGAAACGACTCATCACGGAACTCCTTGCGTGGGCTCCGAACGCGGTTGGTCGCGAAGGGCCCGCCATTCTAGGGGCAGCCCGGAGAGTGCGCAAGCGCGTGAGCTCGCGGCCTCACCGAAGCAGTCGAAGACGCCGCGCTGCCTACTCACGATTGCGAAGCTCCTGGATGAGAGCGCCGACCGATGCGACCTGTGGAGCGTCCGGTACCATCTCGGCGGCGCGTTGGAGCGTGTTCTGGGCGCCGTCCAGATCGCCGGCTTTGGCCTGGGCGTAGGCGAGTCCGAAGAAGGCCGGCGCGTAGTCCGCGCGCCGCGCGATCGCGGCCTCGAAGTCTTCGATCGCCGCGTCCCATCGCTTCAGTTCGCTCTTCACCGTCGCCGCGTACGTGAAGGCGACCGGCGACGCCGAATCGAGTCGCTGCGCGGCCTCGAAGTCGGCGATCGCTTCGTCTCGCTGACCGAGAGTCACGCGGATGAGCCCCCGGAGAATCCGAGCGTCCGGAAGATCGGGGTTCAACTGGACGGCCTGATCGGCGTGCCGCCGCGCCCGCGCGCGTCGGCCGTGTCGGTGGTACACCGCAGCCAGGTTGAGGTGCACCTCGAAGTCCTCAGGGTGCTTCTCCAGAGCGACACCCAGGACAGAAATGGCGTCTTCGTAGCGACCGGCGTCGGAGTAGGCGACGCCGAGATTCGTGAGCAGCGTGACGTCGTCCGGGCGCTTCGTTCTCAATCGCTCGAAGAGCGGGATGGCCTCGTCGAGCTTGCCGCCGCTGGCGAGAACGACCGCGCGCTGGAGCTCCGCCGCGAACCCGACCCGGTACGGCCCGAGCTCTTCCCGCCAGACATCCGGCCAACTCGGCTCCACGGGAGCGGCGGCCGGCGCCGCTTCCCGAGCGCGGACCGGCGCCGACGCGAGGAGATGGCGAAAGTACGCTTCGTCGGGATGCTCACGGACGAGCTCTTCGAGCTCCGCGATGGCCGGTCCCGGCTCCTTCCGCTTCAAGTGCACGCGCGCGACGCCCACTCGCGGCGCCACGCTCGACGGACTCACCGCGAGCGCCGAGCGAAACGCCGCCTCCGCTTCGTCGAGCCGCCCCAGGTCCAGGAGCCACTGGCCGCGCCGCCAGTGGGCCGGACCGTATCGCGCACTTCTTCGGATGCTCTCGTCCATCGCTGCGAGCGCCCCTTCGATGTCTCCGAGCTCCGACCTCACGCACGCGCCATGGTAGGGCCACCGGGG
>JALGZO010000665.1 GCA_025774865.1 bacterium
TCGAGTCTCCGCATCCCGATGAGAGGAGCGGCAAAATCGCCAAGACACCAGTGGCGAGGAGGATTCTGCTTTTCATCGGTACATCACCTTCACTTTGCAAGAAAAAGACTTCGCATACGTGGACATCATACCATATACATTTACTCATTACTGCGATTGAAGCATTAAGTATCAACATGCAACGATCATCCCAGATGCAATTACTCGCAAGGACACGCATCAATCCTCTCACGTTGCACACAAGAAGCCCGGAATGGGTGCGCCAACGTTCTCGCTCAACGCGTATTGACCAACGTTCGAGCACGCCGCCCAGAACTCTTGGCGACGTGTCAACCTTCGGTCAAAGGCGGCCACGCCAGCTCCGTTTCGCAGAGACAACGCGACGGGATGTGAGGAAGGTCTGAACCCGCTCAACGCAGCCAACGGAACGCAAACCGCCCGCCATGTCATCACCGTGGCGGTAAAGTCGCCTCCCGCCGGTGTTTCCTGCAGTTTCATGGAGGCGCGCCCCCAGTCGTCGGCCGCCTCCCGCAGACGTCCGCGCAGGCCTCATATCAAGCCGCTCGCCCGGCCGGGCGGCGGGGGAGGGGGCGATGAAAGGGGTATGATTGTTCGATGAATCGGAATCGAGGTCACGTGTACCGCGAGCGAATCGAACCGGCGGCGGCGCCGGTCACGATCGTCGAATATCTCGCGGGGCGCTATCCGCACACACCGGCCGACGCGTGGCAGCAGCGCATCCAGCAGGGACAGGTTCTCGTAAACGGACGCCCGGTCCATCCGAACGAGACCGCGTGCGCGGGAGCCGAACGCATGTGGCGTCGTCCGCCGTGGACGGAGCCGTCCGCGCCGCTGTCTTTCGATGTCGTGCACGAGGACGAGCATCTGCTCGTCGTGAGCAAACCGCCGGGGCTTCCCACGCTTCCGGGCGGAGGCTTTCTCGAGAACACACTGCTGTCGATCGTGCGGAAGAGCGATCCGGCCGCCGTGCCCGTGCACCGGTTGGGCCGCTGGACCTCCGGGCTCGTGGTGTTCGCGCGCACACCAGAAGCGCGTAAGAAGCTCGCCGCGGCGTGGCGAGAGTGCGAGGTGACCAAGATCTACCGAACCGTCGCCGAAGGGCGGCCGATCCGCGAGACATTCACAATCGACACGCCGATCGGAGAGCGACCGTACGCGCCGCTCGGAATGCTCCACATGGCCGCCCCCGAGGGTCGTGAGTCGGAAACGCGAGTCACGGTGCTCGCTGGACAAGATGACACGTTTCTCGCCGACGTGTGCCCGAAGACGGGACGCCCGCACCAGATCCGCATCCACCTGGCATCTGCGGGCCACCCCCTCGTCGGTGATCCGTTGTACGGGGTCGGCGGCGTTCCGCCCGACGGCTCCTCCGCCCTCCCCGGGGATCCGGGGTACACGCTGCACGCGCACACGCTCGAGTTCGAGCATCCGGGCCGGAAGTCCCTCTGTTCCTTTCGAAGCCCCGTGCCGCCCTGGCTCGTCGACCATTGAGGGCGCCCGCGTGGGACTCGGTCCGGCCGCCGAAACAGCGGATCCGACGTTTCGAGTCTCACAGCCGGTGCGCGGAAGTCACGAGCGAGCCGGGCAAATCGACATGCGAGCTGAGAACCAGGGTCGTATCGCTCAGTTCCATCAGCACGTTGGTGACGGCCTCGATCCCGGCCACGTCCAGGTCCGAGAAGGGTTCATCCAGCAGGAGCAGCCGAGGCTCCAGAACGAGTGCTCGCGCCAACGCGACACGACGTTTCTCTCCTCCCGAGAGTCCCTCGCCCGAGCGATCGATGGAATCAGCCATCCCCAACCGTACGAGCCACTCCTGCGCTTGCTCGCGCGCTGGCCCCCGGGGTCTCCCTCGGGCTCGCAAACCATAGGTCACGTTGGACAAGACGGTTCCACGGAAAAGCCACGGTTCCTGGTGGACGAACGTGCGATCCTTGAGCGGCACGTCAATGAGACAGTGGCCCGAGTAGTCCCCATCGAGCCCTGCAAGCACGCGCAAGAGTGTGGATTTCCCGGATCCGTTGTGGCCAAGCAGTCCAACGCGTTCACCGGCGGCAACCTCGAGGCGAGGTACGGCGCAGATGACCGCGCCCCCTCGCTCCACGACCAGATTCCGCACCTTGATCATGGCTCAGCGCTCCTCGCGATTGGCCGCGGAGAGCACGACCACCATGATCATCGAGATCAGGAGGAGGAGGAGACCCATGGCGATACCGCGCTCGAACTCACCGCGGCTCGCTTCCAGCGCGGTGGCCGTGGATAGTGTGCGCGTTCGCCCCTTGATGTTCCCTCCCACCATCATGGCGATTCCCAGTTCGGTGACACAGCGGCTGAACGCGGTGAGAATCGCTACCGTGACACCCACCCGGACTTCGCTGAGGTACGTGCAACCGCGCCGAATGGCCCCGGCTCCCAGCGTGAACGCTGAGTCGGCCACGCGTGAGTCCATCGATCTCACTGCGCCGTGGGTGATGGCCGCCACGATGGGAACCGCCAGGAGCAGCTCGCCGGCAACGATCGCCCACGGGGTGTAGAGAAGATCCAGCGGACCGAGTGGGCCGCGCCGGGAAAAGAGTGCGTAGCAAACCAAGCCGATGAACACGGTGGGGACGGCCATGGACGCTCGGGTCAGCGTGACCAGGATGCGTCTCCCCGGAAAGTCAATCCGCGCCAGGGCCGTGCCAAAGGGCAGACCCAGCAGTGCCGCCAGCCCCACCGCGCAGGTGGAGATCCAGAGACTCCGCCACGCCGCCCACAGCACCAGCGGGTCACCCTGGCGCAGAAGCGTGAAGGCATCCGCAATGCCGTTGAGAATGAGTTCCACGCGCTTCAGGCCCTTTCGGCCCAGCTGAAGAAGAGCTGTTGGCCGTCGATGCGGAGCTCGCGGATCATCCGCCGCGCAACGGGCGACAGCAAGAAGTCGACGAAGCGATCGGCGAGATCGCGCGCGACCCGGGGATGGCGAGCCGGGTTCACAACGATGGCTCCGTAAGGGTTACGAAGCTCGTCAGAGTCCTGCACCAGAGGGACCAAATCGATCTTCTTGCGGAACCGGAGATAGGTCCCGCGATCGCTGAGAACGTAGCCTCGCACTTCGTCGGCGATGATCAGGGTGGCGCCCATGCCCCGTCCGGTCTCGAGGTAGCCATTCCAATCGGGACGACCACCACCCTGTCGCCAGAGGGCGAGTTCACGCTTGTGCGTGCCGCTGTCGTCACCGCGAGAGACGAACGGGTGCTGGCTGGAAGCGACTTCTTGCAGCGCGGCGGTGGGCCCGCCCCTGGAAACCTGCGCGGGGTCCGCAGGCGGGCCCAAGAGGACGAACTCGTTGTACATCACGTCCTCACGGCGTACGCCGTATCCGGCGGCCATGAAGGCGTCCTCTGCATCTCGAGCGTGCACGAGCAACACATCGACATCGCCCCGCTCACCCAGCTTGAGAGCTCGACCCGTGCCGGCAGCGATGACATCCACGCGACAGTCGCACTCCTGCTCGAACGCCGGAACCAGCACCTCCAGGAGTCCTGAATCCTGGGTGCTCGTCGTCACCGCTACCCGCAGCAGCTGTGGTTCCCGCGCCTCGTTGCCGCACGAGGCGGCGAGACCGCCGATCAATGCCAGGAGCAAGAAGTGCGAAGCTGTGCGCACCTGGTTCCTTCCGCGCCGATTCATTCGGTGCCCGAGGGTGCAAACTCTCATGGTGAACGCGACAGCATACGACGCCGAACTCTGAGCGTATACGGTCGCCCCATTCGCGGATGGTGGCGTGCACGGAGGCGACGAACTAGGTCCGAAAACCCAGTTCGCTCAGCTCACGTCGCAGATCGCTTCCCTCCCTCAGGAGTTCCATCAGGGCTTGGACAGCCGGCCGCTCACGCCGGTCCTTACGCACGGCGAAGTCGTAGTGTTCTTCGGCCAGCGCGTGGAAGGCCAACCCTGCGTCACGGGCCACGGTCTCGATGGCCACGCCCCAATCTGCTCGACCCGCCGCCACCGCCGCTGCGACGGCGTTGTGCGATCGAGTATCGTAGCTGTACCCCGGTGGCTCGCGCCCATCGAGCAGTTCATCGATCAACACGCGCGTGCCACTGCCGCGCTCCCGATTGACCATCCGCGCCGTTGGATCGATGAGAAGCTCTTCCCGCGACCGGAATTCGTCCTGGCGGGTCACCACGCCCTGCACCCGACCGTAGCCGGACACCAGGTAGAGGTCCTCGCTGAGGAAAGTGCTGTTGTACGTCCCCGTGGTGGGGTCGAGCAGGTGGATCGGAGCGACGTCACACTCGCCACGGCGTGCGGCCTCGAGCCCTCCACGGCTGCCGGCTGCGATGAGCTTCACGCGGAAACCTCCCGCCACCAGGCGGCTTGCGATGGCATCCAGGCCCACACAGTGGCTGCCAATGATCACGAGGTCCGCGGGCTCGCTCTCGCGACCGATCAGAGTCACTTCGACGGGAGACCCGGCTTCGACTATCTCTGTAGAACGATCAATCCGTATGAACCCGTCGGCTCTTCCAAAGCTGGTCACGCTGCCACTGCCTTTGCCCATGGGAAAGGCCGTCAGCTCGCCGTTCGTACCACGGATGAGGCCAACCAGCATGAATTCGGTCCGCCCGTGTTCACTCCTGGTGGTCAGCGCCAAGCGGGCTCGCCGAACGGCACGCTCTTGTTCCGCCATTCCGGCCATGGCCCGCAAGACCGGGACGATCAGCTCATGGAACGTTAAGATGGCCGAGGTCGGGAACCCCCGAAGAACGGCAACCGGTTT
>JALGZO010000666.1 GCA_025774865.1 bacterium
GGCGGCCGTGCGTCCCCGGATCGAGCCGTCGGCGAAGATCTTCAGACCACGCAAGTGGAAGCGATCGCTCGCCGGGGGCGCCGCGACGAGCTCGGGATCGTCGAGGCACTCTTCGAACACGTAGGCGTTCACGCGGACCGACAGCTCCCGGCGCGCCGAGTACTCCCGATAGGCGCGTACGGCGAACGGCCTCAGGAAGTCGCACGCCGTCGTGATTCCGAGACGAAGGCAGAGGCGCCCCGCTTCCTCGAACGCGAGATCCGTCTCGGCCGGAGACGGGGGGAACATCTGCTCGAGGGCGAGGGCCGGACCCTCGAGGATGAGGCCGGTCTCTCGATCCACGCCCGGCTGATGCCAACGTGACTGGATCGCGTCGAGCGCCTTCGTGTTGCCGACCGCGACGTGCCCGCAGACCCGACTCGCGACGACCGGGCGCGCCCCGACGAGGTCGTCGAGCAACGCTCGGGTCGGCCGACGCGGCTCCTTCCAGTCGTTCTGGTCCCAGCCTTCGAGGAAGAGAAAGGGCAGATCGGGCCGGAGTTGGTCGGCGTCGCGCACCGCGGCGGCAAAGTCGTCGAGCGAGCGGCAGTTCTCGAGGGAGGGGCGCGCGCGCAGGAGCCCGGCCTCCAGGAAGTGGAAGTGGGCGTCGTGATAGCCGGCGACGACGCGCCGGCCAGCGAGCTCGACGATCTCGGCGCCCTTCGGGGCGGCTTCGCGGACGGCCGTAGCGCTCCCCACGACGCGAATCGCGCCATTCTCGACGAGCAACGAATCGGCATCGGCGGGCGGAGCGGGGAAGATCCGGCCCCCGACGAGGGCAATCGAACGGGAGGTCATTCGCTTCTCCGAAGAGTGGGCGAATCCTACCAGCTCGAGTGTGCCCGGTCTCGGCCTGCGCCCGGCCCGTCGCCGACCTCGCGTCGAAATTGACCGCTCCGAACCGGCGTGCCAGAATGCGCGCCCGCGGACCCGGAAGGAAGCCAATGCTGGAGCTCGACGGTCATCGACTGACTCTCGCGGACGTGGTGCGCGTCGCCCGCGATCGATCGCCCGTGCGGGTGTCGGAGGCCGCACGGGAGCGAGTCGGGGCGTCGCGTCGCTTTCTCGAGCGGTGCGTCGAACAGGGTCGAGTGATCTATGGCGTGAACACCGGGATCGGACACCTCGCTCACGTCGTGGTGCCGCGCGAGGATCTCGAGGAGCTCCAGCGCAACATCGTGCGTTCCCATGCGGCGGGCGTCGGCCCTCCGCTCCCCGACGACGAGGTCCGCGCGGTTCTGCTGCTCAAGCTCAACCTCTTCGCCAAGGGATACTCGGGCGTGCGATTCGCGCTGGTCGAGAGGCTCGGGGAGATGCTCGCGCGGGATCTGCTTCCCGTGATTCCGGCCAAAGGCTCGCTCGGCGCGAGCGGAGACCTGGCGCCGTTGGCGCACGTCGGAATGGCGCTGATCGGTGAGGGTGAGGCCCGGGTCTGCGGCCGTAGTCTCTCGGCGCGCGAAGCCTGGCGCGAAGCGGGACTCGAGCCGCTGGTTCTTTCCTACAAGGAAGGACTCGGTATCATTAACGGATGCCAGGTGATGGCCGGTCGGGGCGCTCTTCTCTTGCACGACGCGAAGACGCTCCTCAACACCGCGCAACTCGTCTCGGCGGCGGTCCTCGACGTGTTGGGTGCGAGCGCGAGCCCGTTCGACGAGAAGGTGCACCGGGCCCGGCCGTACCCGGGACAGACGGCGGTGGCGGCCAATCTCACGCGGCTCCTGGCCGGAGAGCGTCAATCGAGTGACCGCGTTCAAGACGCGTACTCGCTCCGGTGCGTGCCCCAGATCCTCGGCGGCGTGGCCGACGCCTTCGCCGATCTGGAGCGCCGGCTCGAGATCGAGATCAACGCGGCGAGCGACAATCCGCTCGTGTTCGCGGAGGAGGAAGAGGTGATCGCCGCCGGGAACTTCCACGGGGAGAGTCTTGCACTCGGTCTCGATCACTTCGGCACGGCGGTGGCCGAGATCGGCTCGCTGGCCGAGCGCCAGGTGAACCGCTTGCTCAATCCCGCTCTGTCGGGTCTTCCGGCGTTTCTGGCCCCGGAGACCGGAAAGAACTCGGGGCTCATGATCACGCAATATGTGGCGGCCTCGCTCGTCTCCGAAAACAAAGTGCTGGCGCATCCCGCCAGCGTCGACTCGATCTCGGTGTCGGCGGATCAGGAAGACCACGTCAGCATGGGGGCGACGGCTGCTCACAAGGCGGCCGAGATCGTGCGAAATGTGACGGACGTGCTCGGAATCGCGGTCCTGGTGGCCACCCAGGCGATGGATCTTCGGGGGGGGACCTTCGCGCCGGCCTCGCGAGCGATGCGGGACCGGCTCAGAGAGGAGATTCCCTTCTGGAGTGAAGACCGGTACGCTTCCGCCGATATTCTGAAGGCGTCCCGCCTCGTTCTGTCCGGCCAGCTGCTCGCGGTCGTGGAGGAGCAGTCCGGGGTCATCACAGCTTAGACCTTCGCGGGCCGCGGGGGTGATCCCCAGGAGGAGGAGATGGTGTCAGGGATCGAGATGGAGACTCCCGCGTTTGGAAAGATCGTGCCCCCCCAAGGCGACGATCTTGGTCGACTTCTCGGAGATGTGACGCCCGTGCGTACGTCGGAGTCCGCCACCGCCATCGTCGAGAATCTGCCTGAATGAACGGAATCGCCGAGTATCTCGCAGTCGATCGAATCATCCTCGATTCGGTCGCTACGAGCCGTCGGGAGGTCCTCGCGGAGCTGGCCGATGCTCTCGGCGGCAACGACGTGGCGGTCCGAGAGGCGATCTACGACGATTTGGCGGCCCGCGAGCGCGTGTCCAGCACCGGAGTGGGCGGGGCCGTGGCGTTCCCGCACGCGCGGGTCGACTCGATCGTCGGGATCCGGCTGGCGTTTCTCCGTACGACGAAACCGATCGACTTCGACGCCCTCGACGAACGTCCCGTGGACCTCTTTCTCGCCGTCGCCGGACCGAAGCCCGCCCGGCGGGAGTATCTGTCGGTGTTGGCGCGGCTCTCCTACGTGTTCCACACATCGAGCGCCCGAGCGGAGTTCCGCCAAGCGGGCTCTTCCACCGAAGTGCGCGACCTTCTGACACGTTACGCTTCGCAATCGACGGACCCCGAATGAGACGGATCGACGAAATCGCGGTTCGGTCGGAGTGGTCGACATGCGACACTCCGGTCACTTCCGTCTAAGGTCAGGCCCCTCCCGAGAAAGGGTGTCCCCGCTTGATCCAGATTCGACTCGGAGCCGGAACGGACGAGAAGCTCGTCGTCGCCAGCCTCAGCGACGTGGGGTGCGTTCGCTCCAACAACGAAGACTCGGAGCGTGTGCGTCCGAGTGAGGATCCGCGGCGGGGAAGTCTGCTAATCGTGGCCGACGGGATGGGCGGGGCGGCCGCGGGGGAGGTGGCGAGCCGCCTGGCCGTCGAGAAGGTCGCGGAAGCGTACTTCGCGCCCGGGCTCGGCGAGACGCCAGCCGAGGTGCTGAGGGCCGCGATCCAGTCCGCGAATTCGGCGATCTACATGAAGTCGGTGGACGACCCCACGCTCGTCGGGATGGGCACGACGTGCACCGCCCTGGCTGTCGTCGGACGCGAGGTGTGGTTCGGGCACGTCGGAGACAGTCGCGCGTATCACATCCGCGCAAAGCGGATCGAGCAGCTGACGCAGGACCACTCGCTGGCCGCGGAGCTGGAACGGCAAGGCGGCACCGGAGGCGCACCGGCCCGCGCGAAGAACGTGCTGACGCGTTGTCTGGGCGTCAAGGAAGGCGTCAGGGTGGACGTGGCCGGAGATCCAATCACGCTCGCGATCGGGGACGTCGTCGTGCTGTGCTCCGACGGCCTTTCGAACCAGGTCGATGACGCGGAGATACGCGAGGCGGTGTCGACCTTGCCGCCGGACGGAGCCTGTCGCAGCCTGGTGAGACTCGCCAAGAGCCGCGGCGGTCCCGACAACATCACGGTCCAGATCGGTCAGATCGTCGCTGGCTAGCTCGGTCGCTCCCGCGAGATCGCCATCGAAAATCCCATCCCGCCGCTGACGCAAAGCGTGGCGAGGCCCCGCTCCGCCTCACGCCGCGCCATCTCGTACGCGAGCGTGGTCACGATGCGCGTTCCCGTCGCGCCGATCGGATGCCCGATCGCGATGGCGCCTCCGTTCACGTTCGTCTTCGCTAGATCGAGGTCGAGCTCCCGAGCGACGGCGAGCACCTGAGCTGCGAACGCTTCGTTGAGCTCCACGAGATCGAAATCGCCGAGGGACCATCCCAACCGATCCAGGAGCTTCCGCGTCGCCGGGACCGGACCGATCCCCATGACCTTCGGGTCGACGCCGGCCGACGCCCAGTCCACGATCCACGCCAACGGCTCAGCGCCGCGCGCATCGACCTCTTCCGCGCTCGCCACCACGACCGCCGCGGCCCCGTCGGTGATGCCCGACGAATTCCCCGCGTGGACGGTTCCGTCGCGCCGGAAGACCGGCGGAAGCTTCGCCAGGTTTTCCATCGTCGTGTCGGGGCGGCCATGCTCGTCCTTCGCGAACGTGATCGTCTTTCCGCGGCGCCCTCGCAGCTCCAGCGGCACGACCTCCGCGTCGAAGCGACCCTCCTCCCAGGCCGCTCCCGCCCGACGCTGACTCTCGAGCGAGAACTCGTCTTGCTCGCCTCGGGTGATCTTCCCCTGGTCGGCGAGAGTTTCCGCCGTGGCTCCCATCAGCTGGTCGGCGAGCGGACAGTGGAAACCGTCCCGGTACATTCCGTCGATCCATGCCACCGGCGAGTACGAGCCGTTCGCCGTCGGCCACCGCCGTGGCGGCGAGCGCGATCGCCTTCAGCCCACTCGCGCACGCCTGGTTCACCGTGTAGGCCGGAGCCTCCGGCGGTACGCCGACCCCGATGCCGACCTGGCGTCCCGGGTTCGGGCCGCTTCCGGCCTGGCGGGCCATTCCGAAAATCGTTTCGCCAATCTCGGAGGCGTCCACGCCGCTCCGTTCGAGCGCCGCCCGGGACGCTGCGATCCCGAGCTCCGTGGCGGGCGTCTCGGCGAGCGAGCCGAGAAACCGGCCGATCGGAGTGCGGCAGGCGGAGAGGATCGCGACCGGTTCACGCGCGTCGTTCATTCTTCCGTTCCTTCCGTGAGCGAGCTGGGGTAATGAGGTAATAAGCGGAAAGCGCAAGTCCGGCCAGAACCAATCCTGGGTGCGAACGAACGATGCCCCTGCTCTCCCTCCTGACGGACTTCGGCCTGTCGGACCCCTTCGTCGGTGAGATGAAGGGAATCGCGAAACGGGTTTCGCCGAATCTCGAAGTGATCGACGTCACCCACGGAATCGCGCGGGGCGACGTTCGCGAGGCCGCCTGGGTGCTCGCGAAGGCCTGGCGGATGTTTCCGGAAGGGACGTGCCACGTCGCGGTGGTCGATCCGGGGGTGGGCACGGGGAGGAAGGCACTGGCGGCGTCGGCCGCGGGTCACCTCTTCGTGGCGCCCGACAACGGGCTGTTGATGCCCGCCCTCGAGTCCATTCCAGGGGACCGCGAGCTCCGCGAAGTCACGCTTCGGGAGATCGACCACCGCCGGCGGGGAACGACGTTCGACGGGCGAGATCTGTTCGCACCGATCGGAGCGCGTCTCGCCAGCGGCCTGCGGCTCGCCGAGCTCGGCCCCGAAGTTCACGACCCGGTGGGTATGGCACCATTCCGGCCGGTGCCGGCCGATGACGCGTGGGACGTCGAGATCGTGCGGGTCGATCGCTTCGGGAATCTCGTCACGGTCGTGGAGGAGGCGTTCTTGCGGGAGAAGTTCGAGGAGGACTGGCGGGCCGTATCCGTGCGGGTGGGCGATCGCAGGATCTCTGGCGTGCAATCGGGGTACGAGGATGTGGGTCCCGGGGAGCCCCTCCTGACGGTCGGCGGATCGGGCACGCTCGAGGTGGCCGTTCGCGGGGGAAGCGCGAGGGAGCTTCTCGGGTGGGAGGGGAGTGGCGTGCGGCTGGACGCACCTTCGGACCCCCGGAATCCGAGGTGAAGGACGAGACCGCATCCACCGAAGCACGGGGGAGCATCGCGCGCGAGGACGTGGGGTCAGCCGGAGGGAAGCAGTGAC
>JALGZO010000667.1 GCA_025774865.1 bacterium
GTCGACGCGATGCCGCCGAATCCGTTGAAGATCGCGACCATCTCCGGCATGCCGGTCATCGGCACGCGGGCCGCTGCGATCGCTCCGATCACGCTGCCCACGACGACGCCGGCGAGAATGAGCGGGAACGACAGTCCCTCCGCGATCAGCGTGGCAATCACCGCGAGCAGCATTCCGGCCGCGCCGAGTGCGTTGCCGCGCACGGCCGTCCGCGGATGGGTCAGTCCCTTGATGCCGAAGATGAACAGGACCGAGGCGACGAGGTAGAGGAGGTTGACCCAGCCGGTGCCGATCAGGAATCCGGTATCCACCGCCTAGTCCTTCCTCTTGAACATGCTGAGCATCCGGTTCGTGACGAGGAAGCCGCCGACCACGTTGATGGTGGCGAACACGAGCGCCGCGATGCCGAGTACGGTGATCACCATCGAGTCGTTACTCGTTTTCAGCGCGAGAATGGCGCCGGTAATCGTGATCCCGGAGATCGCGTTCGATCCGGACATCAGCGGCGTGTGCAGCGTCGGCGGGACCTTGGTGATGATCTCGACTCCGACGAAGATCGCGAGCGCGAAGATCGTGAGCAAGAGGATCAAACCTTCCATCAGGCAGCCCCTCCTTCGGCCTTGACGGTCTCGAGCCCCAACAGCTCTCGGATTCTGGGACTTACGACGTCGCCGTCGCGCGTCGCCATCGTGTCGCGCACGATTTCGTCGTCCCCGTCCACGGCGAGCTTTCCTTCCTTCACCAGGTTCTGCAGGAACTTCACGACGTTGTTCGAGAACATCTGGCTCGCGTGGTAGGGCACGGTCGCCGGTAAGTTCGTCGGACCGAAGATGGTGACACCGCCCGCATCCACCTCCTGGTCTCCCTGCGTGAGCTCGCAGTTGCCGCCGCGCTCCGCGGCCAGGTCGACGATCACGGACCCGGGAGCCATCGCCTTCACCATGTCGGCGGTCACGAGCACCGGCGACTTCTTGCCCGGAATCGCTGCGGTCGTGATGACGATGTCGCTGTGGGCGACGATCTTCGCCATGAGCTCGCGCTGCTTCCGGTAGAAGTCCTCGCCGAGCTCCTTCGCGTAGCCGCCGGCGTCCTCGGCGGCGTCGGCGTCGAGCTCCATCTCGACGAACTTCGCTCCGAGACTCTGCACCTGTTCCTTCACGGCGGGACGGACGTCGTACGCCTCGACGACCGCACCGAGTTTGCGGGCGGTCGCGATCGCTTGCAGTCCCGCGACTCCCGCTCCGACGATGAAAACGTGGGCCGCGCGCAGCGTTCCGGCCGCCGTCATCTGGAGCGGGAACATCTTGGGCAGCCGGGTCGCCGCCAACAACACGGCCTTGTACCCGGCCACGGTGGCCATCGACGACAGGATGTCCATGGACTGGGCCCGGGTGATGCGCGGGAGAAGCTCGAGGGCGAAGAGCATCGCACCTCGCCCGGCGATCTCGCGCGCCGCCTCGGGAGCGCCGAGCGGATCGGCCGTGCCCACGATCGCCTGTCCGGACCGCATCAGCTCGAGATCGGCGCGTCCGGCGTCGGGGTTCGCTCCGAGCGTCCGCACCTGGAGAATCAGTTCGGCCGCGGAGAAGACCTCCGCGCGGGACGAGGCGATCGTGGCGCCTCGCTCCTCGTACTCGGCGTCAGGGAAACCGGCTTCGTCGCCCGCGCCAGGTTCGATCTGGATGGCGAGGTTCTCTTTGAGAAGGGCGGGGACCGAGGCGGGAATCAGGGCGACGCGCCGCTCACCGGGAAACGTTTCCTTCGGGACTCCGACGATCATGGGGTGGGTACAGCTCCTTGTTTTCGGATAGGTCCAGACCCGGCAGATTATCCATCGCGTCGCGCTGAGTCCAACGCTTTCGCGGCCCACGCCGGTGCGTCAGCCGCGAGCCCCCCCGGCCGCCGTCTCCACGAGCGCTTCGAACAGGCGACGCTGCTCCGGCCGCTCGCTCATGAGGTCCGGGTGCCATTGGACCGCGAGCAGGAACCGATCCGTGTCCGCCTCGAACGCCTCGATCACTCCGTCGCGAGTGGTGGCGGTCTCGACCAGGCCCGGACCGAGCCGCTTCGGCGCCTGGTGGTGGGCGCTGTTCACCACTATTCGCGCTCCGCCCAGGATGTCGCGCAGCCGTGTGCCCTCGCGCACCTCGATCTCGTGCACGGGAAGATCCGGGAAACGCCCCGCGTGCTGCACTCCGTCGCCGAGCTGGCTCGGGATGTCCTGGTAGAGCGATCCGCCCGACGTGACCGCCAGCAGCTGGCAGCCGTAGCAGATCGCGAGGACGGGATGGTCGTCCGCGAGGAGCGCCCGCCCGAACTCGATATCGAAGCGCTGGCGCTCGGCGGGCACCGGCTCGTGCGTGGCGAGAGGCTCCTCGCCGTAGAGATGGGGGTCGAGGTCCTCGCCACCCACGACCACGACGCCGGAGAGCGCGTCGAGGATTTCCGGGATCAGGCTCGAGTCACGAAGGGGCGGGATCTGGAGCGGCAGACCTCCCGCGCGCTCCACGCTCTCGTAGTAGGAGTCGAAGACGAATCCGAGCGTGCGAGCTTCGACCCGCACGTCGCTCGTGATGCCGATCACCGGGCGAGAAGACATGGCGGGCACCTTACGCCCCCTTGACGAGCTCGTCGATCCCGGCAACTTGGTCTCCCGATTCCGCGGCTGCGAGGCGAGTAAAGAGGAGCGACCGATGTCTCGGGCTCCATCGCTGACTTGCCTCCTCGTCACACTGTTCGGCCGGACGGCCGGGGCCGGCGAGCTCGGCCCCTCCATTCTCGTCAATGAGGTCCTTTACGACCCGGACGGGAGCGACGGCGGACACGAGTTCGTCGAGCTCGCCGCCGGGTCGCCCACGTCGCCGAGCGCCTCTCTCGCCGGCTGGGTGCTCGAGACGGGCAACGGAGCGCGTCCCGGCGAGTGGACTCCCGCGTGGATCGGCGGCACCGGCGATCGCCTCCGCGACGGGCTCTTCCTGATCGGGGAGAGCGCGGTCGAACCACGCCCCGACGCCGTCGTGGCCCTCGATCTCCAGAACGGCCCCGATGCGTGTCGCCTGCGCGGTCCCACCGGCGAGCAGGACCGGCTCGGATGGGGTGCCCCCCTCGACTCCACGTTCTTCGAGGGCCGACCGGCGGAAGACGTGACCGGCCGATCGCTCGCCCGGCTTCCCGACGGCGTGGACACGAACGACAACGCGTACGACTTCCGGGCGGCGGCGCCGTCGCCTGGGGACTTCAACGCGCCGGAGTTCGCTCTTCTCATCGAGGAGTTCATTCCACCGCCCGCGGACTGGGCGCGGGGTCGCGCGTGGACGTTCGCGTGGACCGTGCGCAACGTCGGGCGCGTCACCGGCCCGGGCCGGGTGAGCGCGCTCTGTCAGGTTCATCCGGGCGAGGAGCTCGCGAATGGCGGGCCGTCGGCCGGCCGCGGCCAGCTGGCGCCGGGCGAGCGTGCGCGCGTCGAAGTCGAGGCTCATCCTCCGCCCGGCGTCCACCTTCCGATCTCCGAGCCGCCTCTCGCTTCCCAATCGGTGCCGGCGGCGTGGCGCGGAAACGGCTCGGACCTCTTCATCTCGGAGGTTCTCAACCGTCCGCGACCCGACGGCGCCGAGTGGGTGGAGATCTTTTCTCTCGCGGCGACGGAACTCGACCTCGCGGTCTGCGCGCTCAGCGACGCGGCCGGTGGCACCGCGACCCTGCGCGGCACGCTCGCACCTGGCCGGTGGGCGATCGCCACGGCGGACACGTCCGCGCTTCGACACGACTGGTCGATTCCATCGGACGCGATCGTCATCTCGGCCTCACCGTGGCCGCCGCTCAATCACACCGCTTCCGGGGGCGCGGCGGCGGAACGCGTCGTCGTGCGAATCGGTGAAATCGAGGCCGTGGCCGTGTCCTTGCCGGGAGGCGCGAGTGAAGGCGTGTCGTGGGAAACCGTGTCGCGCTGGCGCGACGCCACCGACCCGGCGAGCTGGAGTCCGAGCCTCGATCCGACCGGCGCGACGCCGGGTCGCCCGAACAGCCGCGACGGGGATCGCATCCTACCGGGGGGCGGGCTGACTGCGCTCACGGCGCACCCGCCGACGTTCTTTCCGGCTCGCGACCGGGCCGCCCTCGTGGTCTTTCGCTCCCGCGCCCGGGATTGTCGGATGACCGTGCACGACTCGTCCGGGCTTCCGGTGGCGCGACTCGCGCCGTGGCTCGTCGCGGACGGAGAACACCGAGCGCTCTGGGACGGACAGAGTGACTCGGGGACGGCGGCGGCGCTCGGTCTCTATGTCGTGCGGGCCGAGGCGATCGGCGCGCCGTCGGCGACGGCAACGCTCGTGCTGGTTCGATGAAGAGGCACGTCGTCCGCGTCGGCCCGGCGCTCGCGTCCGCCGCGATCATCGTCCTCGGCCCCGGGGGAAGCACTCGCGCCGCGTTCGAGCGGCTTCCGGCTGGACCGGAGTCGGCGGCGCTCGGAAGCGTGTTCGCGGTCTCGACCGATCCGGTCTTCGGCAACCCCGCGCCAGCGCTCGGCGGGCCATCGCTCCACGGCGGCGCCTGGGGAAGTCGACCTTTCGGACTATCGGAGCTCTTCGAGGCGCAGGTGGCAGTGCACTGGCGTCAGGGTGCGGCGGCGGTCGGCTTCGGTTTTCGTTGCTTCGGAACGTCGGCCTACGCTGAGAAGGAAGTCCGCGGCGCGGCGGGATGGGAAGCGTCGCGCGAGTTGGCGGTCGGCGGCGTCGTACGCGGCCTGTCGGTCGAGGGCGCCGGCTTCGCGCCTCGCCGCGCCCTC
>JALGZO010000668.1 GCA_025774865.1 bacterium
CGGCGCCGTCTCGTCGCTCTGCCTCCGACAAGAAGAGCTCCGTGGTCAGGTCGTCCGCTTCGACTCCGATCGCCCGACCGAGATCCAGGCAGTAGTCGGCCTCGTGTCTCAACGGCACGTACTTGTTCCGACTGACCGAGCGCATGAAGGTCAGGACCTGGTAGAGCCTCGTCCCGACGCCGATCCGCGTGCGGATTCCCGCGAGCAGCAACAGGGTCGCGAGGCGTCTCGTAGGAAGAAGAAGAAGCGCCGTGTCGAATCGGTATCGGCGAAGTCGGGCGACCTGTCGCCAGAACCCCGCGGTCCCTCGGTCGGCCCCCGCCGGATCGTCGAGGACGACCTCGTCGAGGTGCGGATTGCCCACGAGAATCTCCGCCGCGTACGGCCGAACCATCGCGGCGAGAAACGCGGTGGGGAAGCGCTCTCGCAGCGCGCGGATCAGAGGGGTCGCGAGCACGACGTCTCCGATCCGGTCGGTGCGAACGACGAGGATTCTCCCGGGCCGGCTCGAGCCGGCCCGCTCGGTTCCGCTCAGGCGTGGCATCCTGGCAGGATGGCGAGGAGGTTCGGGAAAGGAAAGGCGAAAGCGGCTCGGCTTGCCGAGCGGCGCGCGGGAACTCATCATGCCGGCATGCGCCCGCTTCCCACCGATCGTCCTACACTGCACGTGCTCACCGACCCCCGGCTGTCTCGCGGCCGATCGCACCTCGAAATGGCGGAGGCGGCGCTCGCCGGCGGCGCCGACGTCGTCCAGCTCCGTGACAAGACCCTCGATCTCGGCGAGTTGCGCTCCGTGGCGCTCGAAGTCCGCAACGCCGTCGGACGGGCCGGCGCCGTCTTCATCGTGAACGACTTCGTGGAAGTCGCACTGGCGGTGGGAGCCGACGGAGTGCACCTGGGGCCCGATGATCTGCCGCTGGGCGAGGCGAGGCGGCGCTGGCCGCGCCCCGGCTTGCTCGGAGCGTCGGCCCGCACCCCTGCGCGGGCGCGGGAGCTGGTCGCCGCCGGCGCCGATTACCTGGGCACGGGCCCCGTCTTCGGCACCGCAACGAAGAGCGATGCTCCCGCCGCGATCGGCCTCGACGGTCTCGAGCGGGTCGTGGCCGCGGTCGCCGGCCTCGGCGTGCCGGTCATCGGTATTGGTGGGATCGGACCGGAGAACGCCGCCGACGTGCTCGCGGCGGGGGCGGCCGGAGTCGCGGTCATCTCCTCCGTTCAGGCGGCGCCCGACGCCCGGATCGCGACCCGCGCGATCCGCGACGCACTGGACCAGGTCTGACGCTGGCGGAGTGATCGCGTCGCTGATATCCTGACGCCCCCTCCACTTCGCACCCTACGGGGGTTCCCACATGAACGAGCCTTGCCGCGCCGCGGCCCTCGCCGGCCTCCTGGTCTGGTCATCGACCGCCGCCGGGTGCGGCGGGGGCGGCAGCGAGGCGGGGTCGCCGGGGGAGGAACTGCGCGAGAACGGCGGCACGGTCGTGTTCGGCGTTCCGACCGAGCCGGACAATCTTCTCGACGTGGTCTCCACCACGCGAGCCGCCCAGGACATCATCGATCAGATGTTCCTGGGATTGACAGAGGTGGGGGAGGACTTGCTTTCGCACGAGCCGGCGCTCGCCCGAAGCTGGGACACCGCGGAGGACGGGCGAGCGATCACGTACCACCTCGCCCCCGAGGCCCGCTGGCACGACGGTGTTCCCGTCACTGCTCACGATGTCCGTTTCACATACGAGCTCCACGCCGATCCCGAGGTGGGTTTCTCGGCGCGATCGTGGAAGCAGTTCATCACGGACGTCGTCGTCGAAGACGACCATACCGTGACGTTCCGGTTCGATCGGCGCTACCCCTACCAACACATGGACGCGGGCGTCGGCGCGATCCTGCCCAAGCACCGGCTGGAGAAAGTCCCGCGCGACCAGCTCGAGACCTGCGAGTTCGCCAGACATCCGGTCGGCAACGGGCCCTTCCGCTTCGTGAAGTGGGAGGCCCAGCAGTTCGTCGAGCTCGCGGCGAACGAGGACTACTTCGAAGGTAGACCGAGCCTGGATCGCATCGTCTTTCGCGTGATCCCGGATCGCACGGTGCTGCTCGCGCAGCTGGAAACCGGCGCAATCGACGTGATGGAGGATCCGCCGCCCCACGAGGTACGACGGCTCGAGCGAAGCGTCCCGAACGTCCGCATCGAGCGGTTCCCGAACCGGACGTACGCCTACATCGGCTGGGATTCGACGAATCCGCTCTTCGCGTCGGCGCGGGTCCGGCGCGCCCTGGGCATGGGCATCGACCGCGACGAGATCATCGAGGCGCTCTGTTACGGATACGCGCGGCCGGCGTTGGGGCCGATCCATCCCGAGCTGTGGGCCTACAACGAAGAGCTGACCGAGCTCCCTTTCGATCCCGACGCGGCGCGTCGCGTGCTGGCCGAGGAAGGGTGGACGGACACCGACGGCGACGGTTGGCTCGACCGGGACGGCCAGGTCTTCGAGTTCGAGCTCCAGACGAATCACGACAACCGCATTCGCATGGACGCCGCGGTGATGATTCAAAGTCAGCTCAAGGATCTCGGGGTGAAGGTCCTCCCGCGCAACTACGAGTGGACCGTTCTCTGGGACTCAGTGATTC
Organism: bacterium; assembly: GCA_025774865.1. Lineage (GTDB taxonomy): Bacteria > ARS69 > ARS69 > ARS69 > ARS69 > JALGZO01. Next base: position 2,626 of record JALGZO010000668.1, read on the forward strand.
GCCACTCGTACGAGACGGCGGTGCTCGTAGGGTGGAGCGTCGGACTGAAGGTCGATCTGAAACCGATCTGGCACAGCGCTTCCCTCGGACAGAAGTTCAACCACACGGGGTACTCGAACCCCGAGGTGGACCGCCTGATCGACGAGGCGCTGTCGAAGGAGACCCTGGAAGAGGCGCGTCCGCTCTGGCGGCTCGCGCAGGAGCGCATCGTGCGTGATCAGCCCTACACGTTCTTGTTCATCCTGGACAAGATCTTCGCGGTCAACGAGCGGGTGCAGGGAACGAAGCCCGACTTCCGCGGGTTCTACCTCAACCTGGAGGATTGGTGGATCCCCTCCTCGAAACGGCGGCACCGCAGTGACACGTAAGAGAGGCGGCCGGAGTTTTCGGCAGCCACTCGGTCGGGCCCAAGCTAGACTGTCGTCGTCGCCCGGCCCCACGCCCCGGAAGAAACGATCGGGAGGTCTCATGACTCGAACGCGTCGGATCGCCGCGGGCTCGTTCGCCCTCGTCGCGGCGCTCGTCATCGTCGGCGCGGTCCCGCCCGCTCTGGCCCAGTACAAGGATGAGGAAGTTCTCGCGCTGGACGCCGAGATCGAAGCACTTTCCGCCAAGTTTCACGCGCTCACTCCGTTTCCGCTGAAAGAAGCGGACGAAACGTCGTTCGTCTACGGCGACACGAAGGGAATCGTCCACCACGTCGTTTTCGAAGGAGGACGGCTGCGCGACAAGTGGAAGAGCTTCCCCCTCGATGGACCCGTGAAGGGCGTGTTCGGCGAGGACCTCGACGGAGATGGCGTGTACGAGATCATCGCGTACGTGAGCAGCGGAAGGATCTATGTCTGGGAATCGAGTGAATACGAGCTTCGCTGGGAGTCCGTCGAGGAGCGGTTCGAGGGAATCCAGGCGATGATCATCGCAGACGTCGACAGCGACGTCGCGCTCGAGATGATCGTGTGCGCGGACAACAAGATCGCGTACTACGACGGCACGGAGTTCTACCGCGAGCGGGAGGGTCGAGACTTCTTCGATCCGACCGAAATGCTCGTCGCCGACGTGGATGGTGACCTCACGCCGGAGATCATCACGAACGACGGCTACATCGTCGACTCGAGCTCGTTGAACATCGAATGGGCCACGGACGGGTTCGGATCCCCCATCTCTCTCTTCGATCTCGACAACGACGGCGTCCTGGAGCTCGTCGGGGAGATCGGTGGGTCACTCACCTTCTGGGACATCGAGGATCGTCGCGAGATCTGGTAATCCCTCGGGCTGGGGTCCCGCCCTCGCCGTCTTTGCGGGCAGCGCTGGCCTCGCCATCTTCGCGCTCGCCCGTCTGAGTCATCTCGACTTTCTCTTTGATCCGTCGTCGGGGGCGATCGTCTTGGGTGGCGCCGCGGCGGGGATCGCATTCGCCCGCGCCTCTCGCTCGCACCCGGCTCCGGCGGAACCGGACGACCGGTCCCCCGGCGCGTCGTTCTGGTTCGCGGCCGGAGCGGTGGCCGCCGCGGTCGCCATCTCGTTGCCTGAGCTCCTTCCCCTCGGGTCGATCCCGGTATTCCTGGTCGTGGTCATCGCGCACGTCGTGCCGTTCTGGTGCGTTGGTCGCGGGCTCGATGTTCTCCTCAGGGGCCTCACGGAGTTGAACGGTTCGGTCTGGCGCTGGGGTGCCGGCGTCGCGGGGAAGGTCGCGGGAGTAGCGGTCGCGGCCGCCTGTCTCGACGGCGCGGGAGGCGCCCACCGGGCGAGCTGGCTCGTCGCCCTGGGCCTGGCGGCGGGAGGGCTCGCATTCGGTGGCCGGGGCCGGATCCTCGTTCGCGCGGCGGCCGCGGGAATCGTCGTGGTAGGGGCCGCGGGGTCGTGGAACGGCTCCGGATTGCCCCGTCACGTTCGCGACCCGCACTCTCGGCTGAAGCCGGTGATCGCCGAGCTCGCCTCCGGCGGCCGGGCGGAGCGCGAGGCGAGCGTCTGGACCGCCGACGGCCGGACCGATCGCGTGACGTTCCGAGGGCAGGAGTCGGAGCTCCGCTGGATCTTCACTCAGGGCACGGCGCCGGTGCCGGTGCCGGTCGATGCCACGAGTCGCGATCTCGATTGGTGGCGGGCGCGGTTCCCGATGATGGCGATCCCCTTCGCCGTGACGGGCCCC
>JALGZO010000669.1 GCA_025774865.1 bacterium
CGTGATATCGTGCGTCATGGCGTAGTTCTCCGGTTCTCGCGCTCTCGGGCGCGGGGTTACTCACCACCCGGAGACTACGCCATTTCAGTTTCTCCACAAGATTCGGGACGGTGCCATTTTCAAGAAAAGTGCGACCGTCCTTCTCGTCACCGAGCGAACAAGCAGCCCACGTCGCCGTGGCGACGTGGCCAGCCGGCTGGTCCGAACCGTCGTCAACGACAAACTTCCGGCAGGCGACCACACCGCCACGTGGAGCGGCCGCGACCACACCGGCCACCGCGTCGCCCCCGGCCCGTACTTCGTGAGGCTTCAGGCCGGTGGTGAGGTGAGGACGGGGACGGTGGTGTTTCTGGGCGACTGACCCCACGCGTGCGTCTGACTGATACGAGATCGGTGATACTGCGAGCAGCGTGATATGGGTTTCTCGGGAAGCACAGATGGGCCGTACCTGATTCTTAGAAGCGGAACATCAACGCAGCGCCGAGCTTCGTGTCTGGAATATCTCCCAACCCGAAACGCCACTCGATCTGAAGGCTGCGCCCCTTGCGCAACCCTATGTCGCCGGCGATGGTCAGGCTTAGTCCAACTTCGTTGTTTTGGTCCGCCAAGAGCAGCGTCGGACCGGCCTTACCGTAGATAGTGATCCCGGTATCTGGAATCGGAAGCAAGTCCCAGCGCAGATCGCCATTCACTGCCACGGCATCCAGATCGCCCATGCCGAAATCGACGGACGGCGCGAGGGTCGCGGGGCCAAAACGTGCACTCGTTTGCCACTCCACACCAAGATAGAAATCGTCCAGGCCGCCAGCCCGCACTCCGAGTTCGTTGCCGGCGTTCGCGGTCGTGGTCAGTCCTGGCCCACACGCCAGCAACGCGAGCAGGCACATCCAAGTCTTCATCGTCGCCTCGTTTCCTCTTTTTGGGCGACTAACCCCCACTCGTTCCAGCAGCGTCGCGGCCCAATGTGTCCGAGGTCTGTGGGCTGCATCACCACTACGAGCGGTGAGCAGCGTGATATGGAGTTTTCGGGCCCACAGGTACCGTGGAGTCGGCTACATCACGACGTATGCACTAGTCCTTGACCAGGGATGCATGGATCCAGCCGGTCTGACCGTTCTTCCTCACTTGATACCAGGACCCTTGTTTCTCGAGGAACGTCAGCTTCTCGCCTTGGCTGGCGGTGGTCACGACGCGTGAATCCGTAGTCGCCGACGCCCGGATGTTCGCCAGAGGTGACACGACTTCCACACGATCCGTCGAGAAGAATGACCAACCCGACTGCGGGGCCGAGATCGCGCCACTCATCATGATGACCAGCCCGATAATCAGTACGGCGCGATACAGATCGACCGTGACGTAGTAGCGGTAGGTCGACTTCTTGAGCACCGAGTACGCAACGACGCCGGCGGCGATCGAACCGGCCCAGAACAGGAGGCCGTTCCCGATGATCCGGAGCGTGGCGACGAATGCGAAGAAGAGCAGAAATGAAGGGAGTACAATCTTGATCCCAGCGGTCGCTTGTGGTCCCGAGATCGCTCGCCGCACTCTCTCCACAAGGGGCTGCATGGCCGCCTCTTCTTCACGACACTCTATGTAGCTACTGTGGAGCTTGTCCAGCTCGGCGGTAATATGGTCGAGCGCGCTGAGTTGGTGGCGAACGTTCTTCGTGTGGTCGGCGATCTCGGATGCGCAGTGCGGGCACTTGTTGGCATTCATGTCGACAGGGGTGGCACACGCCGGGCAGGGCGTCCGGTCGCGTCCCCTCACGTTGCTCTTCTTGAAATCGAGGAGGCGTCTCACCTCGTCGTTGAGGCGTCCGTATTCCTGGGTCGTGGTACTGCCGGTCATGTGCGGCGCATCGACGGTCACGGTTCTGCACCTCACGGGCTCTCAGTCGTCTCGATCTCATAAGCGGAAGAGAAGACCCGTGCCTTGAGCTCGAAATCAGGCACGTTCCCTAGCCGAAACGGCACTTTCTTGACTTGTTCTCTCAGAGTCGATGCTAGACAGGGCTGCCGGAGAGCAGCCTGATATGGGATTTCAGGAGGCACAGGGACTACGTCTTGAAGTGAAACTGGAGGATGTCCTTGTCCTGGACCACGTAGTCGCGTCCGGCGGTGCCAATGAGGCCGTGGTCGTGCAGTGCGTGGCGGCTGCCGTGACTTATGAGGTCACCGAGGGCCATCACCTCCGCACGGATGAAGCCCTTCTCCATGTCGCTGTGAACCTTGCCGGCCGCCTCAGCCGCGGTCCCTCCTCGACGAAGTTGCCAGGCGTGCAGCTTGTCGTTCGCGATCGTATAGAAAGTGATCAAGTCGAGCAGCTTGTAGCACGCGGTCACGACGAGATCGAGTGCCGTATCTTCGAGGCCGAGCTCTTGCAGAAACAAGGACTGCTCGTCCGGCGCAAGCTCGGAGACCTCCTCCTCGATTCGGACCGAAACCGGCACCACTTTTTCCGCGCCCTTGGTCTCGGCGAGCGCCGCTGCAAGAGACCCCCTCCCGGTCGGGTCATCCTCCCCTGTGTTCGCAAGGTACAGGCACTGCTTCGCCGTGAGAAAACGAACCTCGTAGAGAGTCTCCTTCTCGCGCTCCGAGAGCTCAAGGCTGCGGATCGGGACTCCCTTCTTGAGTGCTTCCACCGCGTGAGAGAACACGACCTCCCGTTCTTTGCCGGCCTTCCCGCCCTTGGCCGCCTTCTTCGCACGCTCGAGACCTCCCTCGGCGGTTTCCAGATCGGCGAGAAGAAACTCGGTCTCCACCACATCCACGTCGCGGACCGGGTCCGGCGCTCCGGTGGAGTGCGCAACGTTCTCGTCTTCGAAGCAGCGAACCACGTGAAGGATCACGTCAACATCGCGGATGTGTCCGAGGAACTTGTTCCCGAGTCCTTCCCCGCGGCTCGCTCCCTCCACGAGGCCCGCGATGTCGACGAAGCGGATCGTCGTTGGCTCGACTTCCTCCGGGGAGAGGAGCTCCTCGAGGCGCTTAAGATCGGGATCGGGAACCGTCGCGACGCCGACGTTCTGATCAATCGTACAGAAGGGATAATTTGAGGCCTCCGCCCCGGCATGAGAGAGCGCATTCAGAAGCGTAGATTTGCCGACGTTCGGAAGGCCCGCGATTCCGATGGACAGAGCCATAGATCACCTCACTCAGGCTCAGCCGGGTGGCCGGGCGCAACTTCTCTCGACAATCTATCGCACTCAAGCGCGTGCGTGCTACCCGCGTCCTCCGCCGTCCCCCGGCGGGCGGGCACCCGGGCGGTCAAATGCGCGAAGCCCATGAACTGCACCACCACGATGAGCGGCGAGCAGCGTGATATAGGATTCAGGTGGCGGTACGCCGGCACATTCACCGAACCCGCACGATCTTGCGCGTCGCCACCTGCTCCCCGGCGCGGAGCCGGACGAAGTAGACGCCCGGGCCCACAACCCGGCCGTGGGCGTCCCGGCCGTCCCAGTGGACGGCCCCGTGCCCGCCCCCGTCCACGGGCGCGCGCAGCGAGCGCAAGCGCCGGCCGGCCACGTCGAACAGGTCGAGCTCGGGCTTCGTGGCGGCGGGAACGGAGTATCGGAAACCGGTTCCGGTGGTGGAGGGGTTCATCTCCACTTCGAGTCCGAGCGCGAAGTCACCGGGGCGGTCGCGCGGCTCCGGTCCGAGCCTCGGTTCCATCCGCGAGGCGCAATCCGGGGGCAGGATAGCCACGTCGGATCCCGCCGCGACGATGACGGCGTCGTCCGTGGCCACGACCATGCGAGCGGAGGATGTGGCGACGAAGCCGCGGAAGATGGGGTTGTCCGGGTTGCGCACGTCGAACGCGACGACCCCAAGACGGCCGGCGGACACATACAATACCGAGCGCGCCATACTGCCCGAAGAACAGCCGCTGCCCTCCACGCCATCTTCGCCGTAGCCCGGTACTGTCAGCCCCGCCGCCGCGCGCGGCGTCTTCGGGTCCGACACATCGAGCACGCGCAGAGTGCCGCCCGGGTGTCCGACCACCGCGACGGTGCCCTCCAGCGCCACCCAGTGGTTGAAGTACCGGCCCTCGCGCGGCCAGGAGAGTTCCCCGAGGTGTCGCGGTACCTCCGGATCGGTGACGTCGAGTGTGCGCACCTCCAGATAAGTTCGGTCGGGGTTCCACCCAAGTGAGACCGCGAGCCCGCCGCTCACCGCGAGTCCGTGCGTGGAATGGGAGGACACCTCCGTCACGACGAGGGGCGGCTCGACGGACAGATCGAGAACCGAGAATCCCACGTCTCCGCCGGCGAGAACCAGGTACGGATCGATCGCCGTCATGCCCGTCACCCGGTGCGGAGCGGAGACGCGCGCAGGGGCGCGGGGCTCGGATCCCGGGCCCTCAAGCTCGCTGCGGTAGAGATCACCGGTCGAGAGGAAGAGGTCCCCGTTCGCGAGCTCGGCTCCGTGCACGAAGTTGTCGAAGTATCCGTAGCCGGAACCACACGAGCTCCACTCGACTCCCGGTAGCGGCAATCCGGTCTCGAGGTCGTGGACCAGGACTTGTGAGCACACCCAGAAGTCAAACCCGCACCGTGGCGGCCCGACTTGGTTGTACGAGTAGACGGCGTTCTCGAATAGAACCACTTCCGTGGCGGCGGTGAGCCCGGAGGTTCCATGAACGCCGTGCGGCCGATTAACGTTGGTCACATCGTAGACCTGGAGAGCGTGTCGGATGTACGGGAGCGCCGCCAGCGTCGCGCGGCCCACCACCAGAAGCTCCAATGATCCG
>JALGZO010000670.1 GCA_025774865.1 bacterium
CTCGCCGGAAATCTCGACCGGCTGGCCCCGTTCGGCTACGGGAATCCGAGGCCGACGTTCGTCGTCCGCGGTGCAGAGATCTCCGGGAACCCCCGCGTCGTCGGGCGCGGTCACCTGAAGATGGCGATCCGGCGCCAGGGCGGCCGGGCGCTCGATTGCATCGGCTTCGATCTCGGCGAGCTCGCGGACAGCGCCATGGGTCGCGGCCCGCTCGATATCGTCGGCCAGGTCTCGGTCAACGAGTGGAACGGTCGGCGTCAGGAGCAGCTGCAGGTCGTGGACCTCAGAGAAGGGAAGGCATGAGCACGCGGCCGGTTCTCGACTTCGACGGCACTCCTCCGCCTCCGGAGAAGGAGTACGCGTTCCAGGACGTGCTCGACTCGCTCTGGGACTCTTCCGCCTACGATCTCGAGCTACTGGGAAAGGCGCACGACTTCGCCGCAATTCACCACGAAGGCCAGGTGCGCCGGTCCGGGTACCCCTACATCCAGCATTGTCTTGCGGTCGCGTGCATTCTCGCGAAGCTCCGCCTCGACACGACGACACTCTGCGCGGGGATCCTGCACGACGTGGTCGAGGACACGACCGTCACGCTCGACGACCTGCGGCGGGAATTCGGTCCGGACGTCGCGGCAATCGTCGACGGCGTGACGAAGATCGGCGAGTTCGAGTTTCAGAGCCCGGAGGAGCACCACGCCGAGAACTGGCGCAAGATGTTGCTCGCCATCGCGCGTGACCTTCGCGTGATCCTCATCAAGCTCGCCGACCGCGTCCACAACATGCGAACACTGCATTACCTACCGGTGGAGAAACGGCAGCGGATCGCGCGCGAGACCCTCGAGATCTACGCGCCGCTGGCGCACCGCTTCGGTATCGCGACCGTCCGCTGGGAGCTCGAGGACCTGTCACTCAAGCACCTCGAATCCGACATCTATCGCGACCTCGTGGAAAAGATCGCGATGAAGAAGGAAGAACGGGAGGAGTTTCTCAAGAAGCTCATCGAGCCGCTCACCGCGGCGCTCAGGAGACGTCGGATCAAGGCGGAGGTCCAGGGCCGCGCCAAGCACTTCTACAGCATCTACAACAAGATGGTCTCGCGCGAGATGTCCTTCGAAGAGATCAACGATCTCATGGCGATTCGCGTCATCGTGGGGCGCGAGCGCGATTGCTACGAGACGCTCGGGATGATCCACAGTCTGTGGAAGCCGGTGCCGGAGCGCATCAAAGACTACATCGCCTCGCCGAAGACGAATCACTACCGCTCGCTCCACACGACGGTGATCGGCCCCGACCACGTCTGGGTGGAATTCCAGATCCGGACTCCCGAGATGCACGAGGAGGCCGAGTTCGGCATCGCGGCGCACTGGGCGTACAAGGAAGGAAAGACGACGCTGCCTGATCTCATCGGGAGCTTCCCGTGGCTGGGCGAGCTCGTGAAGGAGCAGGCGGATCAGGACGCGGAGGAGTTCCTCGACCTCCTGAAGTCGGATCTCTTCCAGAGCGAGGTGTTCGTCTTCACGCCGAAGGGTGATCTCAAGGTATTGCCGAAGGGATCCACGCCGATCGATTTCGCGTTCATGATTCACACGGAGGTCGGAAACCGGTGCGTCGGATCGCGGGTCAACGGACGGATCGTCCCGCTGCGTTACCGTCTGGAGAACGGCGATATGGTGGAGATCATCACTTCGCCACTGGGTCGCCCGAGTCAGGACTGGCTCAGCATCGTGGCGACGTCGGCCGCGCGCAGCAAGATCCGGCGCTACTATCGCCTCTCGAGGGTTCAGCACTCGGTCGCCCTGGGCAAGGAGATGCTGGATCGCGAGGCCAAGCGGAGCCGGGTGCGCCTCGACACGGGGTTCGACCGGGAGACTCCCACGAAGTTCGGGGTCGACTCGCTCGAGAAGCTCTATCAAGCGATCGGGCAGGGGGATCTGTCTGCGGTCCACGTCATCCGGAAGCTCTTTCCCGACGTGCAGAAGAAGCGCGCTCCGTCGGGGATCCGCCGGATCCTCACGTTCACCCGGCGGAAGGAGGGCGGCGTCCGCGTGCAGGGTGTCTCGAACGTGATGATCCGGTTCTCACAGTGTTGCCAGCCGCTTCCCGGCGAGGCCATCATCGGGATCGTCACGCGCGGCCGAGGAATCTCGGTGCACCGAGTCGACTGCCCGAACACCTTCCCTCCGACGGTGGAACCAGAGCGGCGGGTCGCGGTCGATTGGGACGTCGCGCGCGAGGACAACTTTCGCGTGCACTTGTCCGTGGAGGGCGAGAATCGTATTGGTCTCCTCGCCGACGTCTCGTCTGCAATCACTGCACTCGACACGAACATCCTCTCCGCGACAATGGAGGGCGACGGGCATCGCGCCATCGGGAAGTTCGTCGTGGAAGTGCAGGACCTCGTCCACCTGCGAAGGGTCATGAAGGTCGTCGAGAAGGTGAAGGGTGTTACGCAGGTGATTCGAGAAGATCAGAATCCCGACCGCAGCGGCCCGAGCAAGGGCTCGTGACGGAGTCACCCCAGTTGCCCGAGCCGGCCCCGACGCCGCGTCTCGGGAGTGCCGCTCGCCTGGTCTCTCGCGGGGACTCTCTCTGGTACCGCGCGTCCGCTCTGTTGCTCGGTACTGACATCGTGCACGGCGTGACGCATGCGAGCCTCGGAAACTTTTCGCTCACCCAGACGAAGGAACCCCAAGGGGTCGAGGAGCGTCGCGCGCGCCTCCTGGCCTCGCTGGGCCTCGAGAACGTGGCCCTCTTCGCGCCGCCGCTCCATCACAGCGCGAACGTGGCGAGGGTGGCGGATGGCCGGCTCGTCGATGGCGGCCGTGGGGCGGAGTCCCATGGGCGCTGGGATGCGATCGTCTCGAACGAGCCGACCGTGCTTGCCGTCACGGTCGCCGACTGCGTTCCCGTCTTCTTCGTGGATGTAGAAGAAGGCGCGTTCGGCGTGGCCCACGCGGGATGGCGCGGGATCCGGGGAGGCATCGTGAAGCGCACGGTCGCCGCGATGCGGGAAGAGTACGGAACGCGGACCGGAAACCTCCTCGTCGGGACGGGTCCGGCCATTCGGGGTCCGAGTTACGAGGTCGGACCGGACCTGGCCGGGCTCTTCCCGGAGACCTTCACCGTGCCCGTCGGAGATCCCGCGCAGGGTCGAGCGCAGGTCGATCTTCCCTCGTGCGCCCTCGCGGAGGCCGCGGGCGCCGGCGTTCCGAAGGACAACCTCATCGACTTTTCGTTGTGCACGTTCAGTCATCCCGATGATCTCTTCTCCCATCGTCGCGGCGACGGGGAGCGCCACTGGGCGTTCATCGGGAGATCGTGATAGCCTTCTGTCCATGCGCGCACTGATTCAAAGAGTCACGAACGCCAGGGTTTCGGTGGACGGGCAATCGGTCGGCGCGATCGGCTCCGGTCTCCTCGCGCTCGTCGGCGTCCGCCGGGGTGACGACCGCGACGACTCCGAGTGGATCGCCGGCAAGCTCGCGGGGCTGCGCGTCTTCCGCGATCGCGACGGCAAGATGAACCTCTCGGTCGTCGACGCCGGCGGTCGCGTCCTCCTCGTCCCCCAGTTCACGCTTTACGGCGACGTTCGCCGCGGGCGTCGCCCCAGCTTCGAGAAGGCGGCCCGGCCGGAAGAAGCGGTGCCGCTCCTGGACGACCTGCAGGCCCGGCTCGAATCGGCCGGGCTCGAGGTGGAAACGGGGGAGTTCGGGGCGATGATGACGGTGGATCTCGTCAACGACGGACCGGTGACGCTCATGCTCGACTCGGCCACGAGAAACGTGAGCCGGCGGGACGCCACGTCCGGCTCGGCGGAGGAAGTCGCGCCCACCGCCGATCGGCTGGCGCTCCTGGAGGAGTCCTCGCGGCTCGCGGGAGTGCCGATCGTCCTGGCGTCGGCGTCGCCGCGGCGCCGCGATCTCTTGAACGAGATCGGTCTGTCGTTCGAGGTCGTTCCCCCGAACGTCGACGAGTCGACCGGTCTCCCTGACGACCCCGAAGCTCACGCTCTCGCGCTGGCCGAGCGGAAAGCCCGCGCGGTGGCAGAGAGCCGCGAAGAGGGAGTCGTCGTCGCGGCGGACACGATCGTCGTGGTGGACGGTCGTGTCTTCGGGAAGCCTGAGGACGAAGACGACGCGCTTCGCATGCTGAAGACGCTCTCGGGCCGGGCGCATCTCGTACACACGGCGGTGAGTGTCCTCGACGTCACGCCCGGCCGCCTCGAGAGCCGGGTCACGACGACGCGAGTGAAGTTTCGAGCCGCGTCCGAGGACGAGCTTCGCCGTTACATCGGGTCCGGGGAGCCGATGGATCGTGCGGGCGCGTACGCGATTCAAGGAATCGGCGGTCTTCTCGTCGCGGGGATCGAGGGCGACTACACGAACGTCGTGGGGTTGCCGGTCGGGGTGACGCTCGATCTGTTGACTTCAGTGGTCGGGGCACGGTCGGCGGAGCGGACAGGAGAGGTGCGATGAGTGTGCGTCATTCGGAGATTCGACTCTCCACGGGCGGAGACGGTGAGATGCACGATCTCACGTCGACCGTCGCCGAGGCGCTGCGGGAAACCGGCATCACCGACGGCATCGTCACGATCTTCGCCCCGGGAGCAACGGCCGGAATCACGACGATCGAGTTCGAACCCGGGCTCCAAGAGGACTTTCCGGCCGCGATGGATCGGTTCGCGCCGCGCGATATCCGCTACAAGCACGACGACACCTGGCACGACGGCAACGGCCACTCGCACGTCCGGGC
>JALGZO010000671.1 GCA_025774865.1 bacterium
GGGGGAAGCTCTCGCGGGCGCCGGGCACACGGCGGAGGCGATCGAGGCGTACCAGCGATCCGTCGAACTCAACCGCGCGAGTCGTTCGGGTCAAGCGGCGCTGCGGCGGTTGCGGCGGGAGGCAAGCAACGGTGTCTCGGGCTCGGAATGAGGTCGCCGCGGGCGTCTACTTCGGCCGTCTGGTCGTCATGCCCGGCGAGAACGACTTCCCCGCGCCTTCTCGTACAGCTCGATGAACTCCTCGACGCCGAGCGAAGCGATCGCCTTGCCGACGACTGGGAGCGGAAGATCTTCTATCGACTTGAACCGGACGCAGGATTTCCCGACATCGGGTTTCCGGCCGGTGGCGTTGTACTCGGCTTCGAACTTCTTCCGCAGCTTCTCCGACGAGTAGATTCCGGAGAGATAGACCGCCATGTGATTCCTCTGGGAGGCGAGCGCCGCGTACATCAGCGGCTGCCCATTGTAGGTGTTCGGATAAGTCCTCAGCGGAACCTGGTACGCGATCATCCCCCAGTTCATGGCTTCCTGAAATCCCTGCGGGAGGTTCTTGCGAACGACGGCACGGACCGCTTTGATCGCCTTTCGTCGCTCCTCGGGCAGACCGTCGATGTATTCCTTCACGGTGGATGCTTCGGATCTCAATTCGGACCTCCTTCCCTTACGACTACGACGGCCACAACCACCCGAAGGCCCCGCCGGTCCCGAGCGCGTAGAGAAGGCTGTCGAAGGTGGACTTGAACGTGGTGCTCCACTTGCGCTTGTACCAGATCGAGTTCTGCCAGAGGGCCACGGCGTAGCAAGCGAAGGCGGTCGTGCCGGAGAATCGGAAGATCGTGAGGTAGTCCGTCCCGGGACCGAACGCGCGTCCCGTGATGTACCCCGCGAAGATTCCGACGATCAAGGAGTAGAGAAACCACTGCACGAGACTCGCGCCCATCGCCGGGGGGCCGGGAGGCAAGACCGTCATGAAAGCCACGGGCCCCTTCTTCGTCTTGTCGAGGTACTCGGGTGAGCTCATCTCCTTCGAGGATCCCGCGCAGGGAATCACGTATTCGCCCGGAGGGATTTCGAACGGCCGGAGCGCCTCCATGACGTCGTCTTCCCGGGGCACCTTCGCGAAATCGGAACGATGGTAGGAAAGCACCATGTGGATGATCGAGCTGATGACGAAGACGATCACCGCAGAGAGGAGAATGGGGAGCCACAGCGCCATGATCGGGACCACGCGGACCTCCTGGTTGGGTCGGTCAAACTCGAGCGGCCGGGGAGCGGATGCTGACTCGGTCGCTCCCCGGCCGGCGCTCTCGTCTCGTGACTCGCCCCAGACTAGCACGTCGACGGCCGGAGGAGCCCTCGAGACGTTGGTCTTCCCTGCTGGCCCGCTTGTCCGAGACGGGTACTACCAGATCAGGACCACCCGCTCGGTCCGCTCCTCGCCGCTCCATCGGAGTCGGCAGAAGTAGACGCCGCTGCCGGCCCGTCCGCCCGTCCGATCCGTTCCGTCCCACGTCGCATGATGGGTGCCCGCCGGGAGGGAGGAGTTCACGAGTTCCCGCACGAGCCGTCCCGCCGTGTCGTAGATCCCCAGGCGAACCTCGGCGGAAGCCCGGTCACCGGGGATGGTGTAGGTGAACCGGGTGGACCGATTCATCGGGTTCGGCGCCCCCGGCGTCAGATGGAGCCCGCTCCGGGACGGGACGTTCCCCTCGGCGATCGCCGTCACGGGCGGGTCGGCCCGGGCCGCGGAGAGCACGATGGCGGTCGGGATCCCGACGACCGACTGGGTGAAGCCCTGCGTGGCCTCCACGAGATCGACGATCGGATCGATCGAGAGGACGTTGCCCTGACCGCTCGTCCAGACCGAGTCGGACAGGCCTTCACCGAACACGTTCACGTGAGCGAGGTTCTCGAGAAAGAGGGACGCCTGTTCCGTCTCCTCCCCCACGTCGGTGATCCAGAAGTCGTCGAGAATCGCGACGCTCGTGAGCAGCGCGCGGATCGGCCCCGGATAGATGGTCATCTCGCGAAACCAGCCGGCCACCGAGTGCTTCTCGTCCGGCGCCAGGATCTCCACCCAGCCGTCGCCGAACAGGAACCCGCCGTCCTCCGAGGGGCCCAGGTACACGAGGGGGGTGACGGTCATCATGGAGAAGAGGATCGGATCACCGGCGTAGATCGGATCGATCCCCGCCTCCGTCTCTCCCGTCCGGTTCAGGACGTCGATCGGGCCCGCCGTGAGGATCAACTCCCCCGTCGTGTGATCGTACGACGAGTTGGCTCCGCCCGGCGTCGAACTCGATCCCACGGTCTCCCAATCCAGGTACCATTCCATCGGCGGCGGATCTGAGACATGGGAATAATGCCTCGCCTGGACCCTCGAATCGGTTTGGATGCTGTGGGGCGGGCCCTGCACGGGGGTGACGAAGGAGCAAAGCGCGTACTCGTCCTTGTGGTTGTTCTCGCCCGCCGGATGGTCGACCCGGTGGGCCGCCGTCAGCCGGGCGGCCCGGTTGAAGATGATGTTCGCCGCGTTCGTGTAGACCGTGGGCAGGTTGTTCGGGTCCTGGTCCTCCACGTGCGGCCCTTCGAGATGGAACCCCTGGATCGCCCCCTGGATGCCCCGAGCGCCCGACCACTGGGGCGGCGGATTGATGTCCCACTGGGCGACGTAGAAGGCGACGTGGAAGAACCAGTACTGACAGTTCTCCACGTTGAGGAGGTAGGCGATGCCGTCGTTCTCGTTGTCCGTGATGGTGACCTGCCCCGACGCCCTCAGGTAGGCCTTCGTCTCGCTATCCTTCGTGATCTGACCGGTGTGGGTGTCGGCCGTGACCGCGAGGGGAAAGGCGAGAAGCAGCGCCGTGAAGACGACGATCAGGGTGCGTCCCGGGGGGATCATGGGATGCCTCCTTTCTCGTTGCTCGCAAGTCGGTCGTGTAGCAACGGTACCCGGCAAAGTCGTTCAGGAACGTGCAATCGGTAGAGACCCCGGCGGCCCACACAACCGGGGCCCCCTTCCGAATACCTGAGCCTTCAGTGCCCGCGGGGGCCGCTGCCATGATCGCGATCAGGCGAAAAGCTGATCCTCGTCATGCGAGCGCGGGCGGGGTGTCACGGTGTCTGGGCACGGGTCCCGAAAATCCCGTATCACGCGTCGCGAAACTGCGTCCGCGCTTGTGCTATGGTCCGCGGTGTACGAACCCCCTGTGGGACCCAGGCCACTCTCGGTGGACCCATGGAGAGTGTGGGGTCCCCAACGCTGGGCTAGGTCATGAAGAGAACTCTATTCGGTATTGTCGCCCTGATGTTCCTGACGGGACCTGCGTCGGCCAACGTGCTCATCGAGGAGTGGAACAATCCCTTCGGAGATTGGTGCACCGGCTGGCTCGCGCAGAATTCCAATCTGGAGAGCATCTATGACTGCGGCGGTCCGTGCACCGACGACCGCGGGAACAACGCGTGCGGCCTGTGGGTCTGTGACGGAATCCCTGATGGCCCCTGCGATATCCTGTTCGACCCGCTGTTCGCAGCCGACATCGTGGAGATCTCGCTTGGCGTCGACACTCACGTGGGCGGAACGCTCACGTTCACTGACACGGAGGGCGCCGCGATCTACACGGCCGATCTCGTGGTCACCGCGGGCTTTGGCTGCAACACTCGGACCCACAGCGTGATTTCCGGGAACGGCGTGGGCGGATTCAGCTTCACCGGCGCGAGTCATGAAGGGAATACGGCCATCGACGACGTTACGGTGACTCTCGAGAAGCCTGTCTCGGTCGAGTCGAGTTCGTGGGGGTCGGTCAAGGCCCTGTACCGGTGAGATGGAACGCCTGAAGTCAAGGTTGTAGGTGAGCCCCGCTGGTGCGAGTCGCTGGCGGGGCTTCTTCGGCGATGCTGCGCGAGGCGGGCGACACGGAGGCGGCCGCCGCGCGGATGGAACCGGCGACTGGGACGCTAGCCCACCCGACGGAGCGCCCGCCCGCTACCGGACGCGCACGACCTTGCGCGTGATTCCCTGGTCGCCGGCCCGCAGATGCGCAAAGTACACGCCAGGCGCGACGGGTCGACCGGCCGTATCCCGGCCGTCCCAGTGCAGGGTTCCGCGCCCGGCTGCATCGATCTGGGGTACCAGGGAGCGCACCCGCCGCCCCGACACGTCGAAGACATCGACCGAAGGACGTGCGGAGCTCGGCACCGCGAGCCGGAATGCCGTGCCGGTCACGAACGGATTGGCGTAAGGCTCCAGCACCAGGCCGCCTGCAGTCGCGCGCGGCTCCGGCGCGAGGGCTACCTCGGTCAGCGACCTGCAGTCGAGCGGAAGCCTGACGATGCCCGTACTCGTGCCGATCAGGACCGAGCGATCCGTGGTCTGCACGTCACGCACGAAGCCCACCGAGGCGAAGCCGAGGAACAATGGCGCATCCGGATCGCGGACGTCGTACGCGCCCAGGCCCAATGTTCCAGCTCCCACGTACAGGACGTTCCCCCCGAGCGCTCCAGTCCAGCTGCTCTGGTAACCCCAACCCGGCTCGCCGAACCCCCGGATGGTGACCTCGGCCGCGATTCTCGGCGCGGTCGGGTCCGAAACGTCGATCGTTCGAAACAACCCTCCGTGGTACCCGACGACCGCGACGGTGCCGTCGAGCGCCAGCCAGTAGGAGAATCCGTACTGGCCGTCGAAGGGCCACGCCACCTCGCCGATGTGCTCCGGCGCCGCCGGGAGCCCGGACAGGTCGATCGTGCGA
>JALGZO010000672.1 GCA_025774865.1 bacterium
TTTCAGGTCCGCGACCCAGAATTCGTCCTTCGCCCGGCGCACGCTTCTCGCCAGGTAATCGGCCGCCTCGTCATTCCGGCCCAGCGCCATCAGCACGACTCCGATGTGGTAGAGGTTCTCGGCCCTCATGGAGGGATCGTCCCTCGGCAGGCTGTCTTCCGACAGCCGCAGGACCTCGAGCGCCTCCGGGTACTTGCCCGCCCGGTATCTGACCCACCCCAGTGTATCGTACCAGTATGACGACCGCTCCGGGTCCAGCTCGAGCGCTTCCTCGGCCAGATCTTCCGCGCGCCCGAGGCTATCCCCGGTGACGGCGAAGATGTACGCCAGAGCGTTGCGGCTGTCCGCATTCTGCGGTTGGAGCTCGAGGATCCGGCGAAATGCCTTCGCCGCGTCCTCGTACTGCCCGGCCTGCAGCAATCCGTAGCCCAGTCCGTACACCGCGGCGACGCTCTCCGGGCTCCTCTGGGCCACCTCCCGGTACAGCTCCGTCGCCTTCCGGATCTCTCCTCGTTCCACATACCGCTGGGCCAGCTGGAGAGTTCCGCCGACGGCCAGCGGATCGACCAATCGCTGCGCCTCCAGCACCCCTTCCTCCCCGCCGATCTCGAGTCCCCGACTCACCGCTTCTCGGAGCTGAAGCGCCGGCTCGAGCGTGGAGACGAGCGCGAGCGCACGCGACGCCTGCACGCCGGCGTCTGCGAGCCTCCCGGCCCGCACGAGCTCGATCCCGTAGTTCAGGTAGACCTCGGGGAAGGGCAGCGAAAGCGCGGCGAGGCGATCGAACCACACGAGCGAATGCTCGACGCGCCCCGTATGAGAATACAGCACCGCCAGGTTGTACATGGCGTCCTGGTTCGCCGGCTCGAGCTCGATCGCCCGCAGGAAACGCTCCTCCGCGAGCAGGAAGTCGCCGAGGTCAAGGTGCGACAGACCGAGATTGCGAACGAGCCCGGCGATTCGATCCCCGTATTCCGCCGACGACAGGAAGCTCTCCCGCGCCTCGTCGACCCGGCGCTCTTGCAGGAGCCCGAGCCCCTGCCGGTAGAGCATCACTCCCGCGAGGTGGCACTCCAGGAAATCGTCGCGGTCGATCGGTGGGATCGTGATCAGCTCGTGGCGAACCGGAATAGTCCTCTTTCCCGGTCGGAGAAGCTGGTGGAGAATCCCCCAGGGGACCAGCCGGCTGCCTCCGAAGTCGGCGACGTCGAAGATCTCCGAGTAGAAGATGGGGGCGTCGAGCTGATCGAAGGCGATCTCGAGCTCGCGCTCGTCGCGCCGCGCCTTTCGCTCCCGTCTCGACATCGCCAGGAAATCCGCGCCGTAGGACTCGACGAAGAGGTTCAGGGTGCGATCCATCAAGAGAACGTCGGGGCGCAATCCCTCCACCTGCTGGAAGTACGCGAGCCCGAACGTCGCGTTGTCGCCCAGGACGTAGAGCCGCGCGTTCGGCGGTAGTGGATCGAGAACCGCTTCCGCGTAGACTCGGGCGACCGTCGACCGGCTCCGGTCGCAGGCACGCAGATTCATCTGGTAGAGGGTCGCCGGCACGAGGACCGCGATAGCCCCCGTGACGATCGTGGCGGTTCTTCCCACGCCGGCCAGACGCTCCCAGACCCAGCGATCGAGCGCACCGACGCCGACCCCGGCGAGCAGGAACGTTCCGAGCACCGCCGGCAAGAAGAACACGGTGACCACGGACTGATCCAGGAACGTGTCCTCGTAGCGAATGACCGCGGCGGTGAAGGGTCCGGCGGCCGCGAGGAACGCCGTGAGCGCGACCGCCGGCAGCCGCCGGCCCGACCGCACGAGCCCGATCAGGCCGTAACCGGCCGCCACGGCGAGCAGGCCCGGCACCCCCTTCGCCAGCACGCCGAAGAACACGCGCAGCCGCAATCCGAGCGACGTGTCGGCCGACGCCTCGCCGAGCCCACCGTACTGCGCCCGCATGACGTGATCCCACAGCTCGCCGACCGATCGAACCCCACCCCAGTTCATCTCGGGGCCCGCGCTCCATCGCACCGGCAGGTAGAGGTAAGCCGAGAGCCCCAGAAGAAAGAGCCCGGCCATCGGCCCCAGACGGCGAAGGCGTGCGCTGGTCTCCTCGGACGACGGCCAGAACACGAGGACCGCCACCGGCACGGCCGCGATCAGGACGAACGGATGGTTCGCGCAGCCGAGCCCGAGCAGATAAGCGGTGAGGAGGAAAAGCCTGGGTCTCCCGTCGCGCGCGGCGAACGCCGCCGTCAGCGCGGCGACCGTCATCAGCAGGTTGAGCGCGTAAACCTCGGTCGTGACCGCGACCGGCCACACGTGACGGCTCCACGCGAATGCGAGCGAGACGCCCGCGGACACGGCGAGGCGGCCCGTCAACCGAGTCAGAAGCGCGGTCAGGAGACCCGCCGTCGCGGCCGCGGTGGCGGCGGACAGGACGTTCAGCGACCACGCCGTGGAACCCGGAAGCGCCATGACGGCCACGCGGCCGAGCAGGGTCCACAGCGGATAGCCCGGGGGGTGGGCGATCCCGAGACTGGCGGCGGCCCACGCCAGCTCTCCCGAGTCACCGACGAAGATCGTCGGGCACAACGTCCTCCAGTACACGACCAAGGAGACGAGCGAGACGGCGAGACCGGCTCCGACGGTTCGGCTCATTCAGATCCTTCGGGAGGTCGACCGGGCGCTAGGGGAGATCGGTGAGTGATCGGAAGTATCTCCGGATCAGCTCCTCGTACTTGGGAGGATAGCGCCGGTCGAGCGCCTTGAGAAGGTCCTCTCGAAGATCGCGCTTCTCATCTTCCAGCCCCGGGGTGAGCTCCGGCGGCGTTAGGCGATCGGCGAGCTCCTCGCCGGTGCGCGATCGGCGCTCTCGACCGAAGTCTCGCTCGCGGATGGAGCGTTGCGCGTCGAGGAGACGGGTCAGCGCCCACTCCTGCTCCTTCAGCACGCCCTCGTCGAACTCGCCGCGCGCCATCTTCTCGGCCGCTTCGTCGAGCTTGCGCTCCACATCGTCGAGGCGACCCAGGAAGCCCTGGCCGTCCCCGAGCTCGTCGATCAACTGCTGGAGCTGATCCCGAATGCGCTGCTGCTCTTCGGCGAGGCTTCGCATCGACCCCTGAAGGCGCTGATCGAGACTCATGCCGTTTTCCTTCATCATCTGCTGCAGCATCTGATTGAGCTTCTGCTGATCGCCGGACAGTTCCTGGAGCTGCTGCATCATGCCCGACATGGGCATGCCGCTCGAGCAGCTCGACATGCTCTGCGCCGCCTGGAGCAGCTCGATCACGACCGCGTTCATGCTCTCGACTGCCTGCGCGCCGTCGTCCTGAGCGATGTGAACGGCGCCATTCTCCAACCCGTAGGCGGCGTCCCGCATGGAGTCGAGGCTTCGCTCCAGCTCCTTCCCGACGGCCGAGTCCATGAGCGGCGTGTTCTTCGCGACCTCCTCCAGTTGCCGTTCCACTCGCTCGGCGCCCTGGATCAGCAAGTACTGCTCGTCGGCGAAGGACCGGGTGGCGGACGTGGAGTTGCGGGGAATCGTCTCCAGGTCGAGTGCGAGAACCTCCTCGTCGCCGGACAGCGAGAGCAGATCACGGACCGCGCGATTGATGGCGGCCTGATTGATCGCCATCATCCGCGCCGACATCCCCATCTGAGCGCCGCTGAGGTTCTCCAGCATCTTGCGCAGCTGAGTGAGCGCTTTCTCCCCCTGCTCCTGAGCTCCCGGAACGTCCTGGCTCTCCATGTTCTCGGCCATTTCGTCCATCGTGCCGGGGACGTCCCCCGACTTCATCTGTTCGGACAGTTCCTGCATGGACTGCTGATCCACGGAGTCCCGGAGCTCCTGGGTCATCTCCGCGAGCTCCTTCATGGTCTCCTCGAGACGGCGGGCCTCTTCGGCGAGCGCCCTCTCTTCCTCGGCAAGGCGATCGAGCTCTTCCTGGCTCGGCTCGCCGCCCGGGTCCTTCGACTCGGAGCTTTCCCCCGACTCGGCTTCCTGGTCCTTCTCCGAAGCGTCCGCTCTCTCTTGCCCGGACTTCTCGCCTTCGGATTTCTCACCTTCGGATTCCTCGCCTTCGGATTCCTCGCCTTCGGATTTCTCACCTTCGGACTTCTCGTCACCGGCTTTCTCACCGTTCTCGGCGTCGGCGAGCTGATCCTCGTTCTTCTCGCCCTCTTTCGCGGCTTGATCCAGCTCGTCGTTCACGCGCTCCTGGCGAGCGGCGAGCTCCTCGAGCTCGCGCACCGCCGCCTTCATCTTCTCCTCGAGACGGAACTGCTTCAGGTTCTCGAGAATGCGATCGAGGTTCTCGGTCAGCTGTTCCTGGGTCATCTGGAATTCCGCGAGATCCTCTTGCATCCGCCGCGCGTTCATCTCTTCCATCGCTTCGCGCAGCTTTTCGAGCGCTTCCTTCATCTCGTCGGTCGCGACTTCGTCCAGGAGCTTCTGGATCTGCTCCATCTTCTGCATCGCTTCGAACGTCGCGAACTCCGATTCGGTCAGGCGCTCGAGGTTCGACGAGATCTCCGCCTGGAGCTCCTGCAGCTGGTCAGAGAGCTTCTCCTGCGCCTCCAACGCTCGCTCCACTTCCTTGCGGTTCTCCCAGGATGAGTCTCCCTTCTTGAGAATCTCGCGCGAGAGCTGCTCGACCTTTTCCTCCACGCGACGCGCTTCGTCGACGATCTCCTCGAGGTCGTCGATCGACGCCTCCTCTCTTTCGTCGATCTGGGCGAAGATCTCTCCGAGGGTCGGGAAGCGGAGGACGTACACGCGGGTCCGGGCGGTGGACGGGCCGTCCACGGCGTTGTTGTCCCTCACCTCGAGGTGGTACGCGACCGTGTCCCCCGGCAGCAGGTCGAGGTCCGAGAGGTTCCATTCGAAGCGCTCGTTGATCTCGGTCCGCCGTCCGGCGGGGCGATGGATGACGCGGGAGTGCGCTTCGCCCTCTTGCCGCCCGACCTCGAAGACGAGCTTCACGGGGCCGAGCCCGTAGTCGTCGATGGCCGAGAAACGGAGCGCGACCGTCATGCTTTCGTCGAGGTCGCGATCTTCCGCCGGCTCCAGCAGGCGGATGAACGGAGCCTCGTCGGTGAGCGCGCGCACGCGGTATTGCAACGGGTTCTGGTTCGTGAGGCCGAGCGAGTCCTCGATGTGCAGGCGGTAACTGTCCTCTTCGACGATGGCAAGCTCGCCAGTGAGGAGCCTCCCCTCTTCGACCGCGAGGGGGACTTCGGTTCCGCTGTCGAGAATCAGGGCCGCGGCCGCCGGCTCGTTGGTGGAGCGGATACTGAGCCGCGCGGTCGTGCCCTTCACGGCGGCGAGATCGCCGGAACCGTCGCGAACCGAGCGATCGACGAGTCCCGTGTACTCCGGATAGTCGTAGCGGACCTCGTCGATCGTGAGGCTCGGGTGCGGCACAGCCTCGACGGCGTGGGTAGCGGAGTACGCGCCCTCGTGAGAGAAGCGGTAACGGAACGATTCGCGTACATCGGAGAAACGGTACCGGAACTTCGCGACCGCAACGCGGGAGTCGCCCGGACGCGTTTGCACGGTGGCGTCGGCCTCGCGGCCCACGAGATCGATCTCGCTCCAGGGCGACTCTTCGTCGGCTCGCCAGAGAAGCCTTCCCTCAGCGTTTCCGGCGCGCAGCGCCGCATTCTCGACGAGGACCGAGAGCTCGATGTCCTGCCCGCGCGGGATCGAAATGTCGCCGGGCGTCACGTAGAACTCGGCGGGCAACCGTGGGCCGAGCTCGCGAGCAGCGAACGCGAGCCGGAGAACCGCGCTCCCCACTCCGCCGAGGCCGAGCACCAAGACGGCGACGATGACCGCGGCGAGCCCCGCGCCGGCGACGCCCAGAGCGCGGCGGACGCTCACGTTGTACGGGAGCGCCGAGGCATCCACGCGGGCAACGCGTTCTACCGTGTCGTCGACGAACGCATCGACCAGCTCGTGCGAGTACCCGGTCCGACGCTCGTCGCGTACTCGCAGGACCTGGAGCGCGGGAACGAGCCGCTCCTGGAGGGCCTCCGTTTCGACCTCGGTCCGCCGGGCCGCTTCCTCCAGATCGCGCAGGGCCGGTAGGCGACGCAGCAGTGCCCCACCGATGAGAGCGAGGGGAAGAGCGACCGCGACCCCGAATCCGAGGAAGCGGACCAGGGCCGGCAGAGGCATGAAACGATCGACGACGAGCAGAATCGCGAGCACGAGAAGGGCCGTGCCGAGCCCCTTCGCGGCCGCGGCGAGCAGGATACGCGAGGTGTGGTGCGAACCGAGCCGCCGGGCTTCGCGCCTCAGTCTTCTCCCGCTGTCCGTCATCGCGTCTTTCTCCCGGTCAATTCATCATCGCATAGGCGACGACGTTGATGGCCATGCGCATCGCCTGCTCGCGGACGTCGGGGGGATCGTTGTGGACGTCGGCGTCCTCCAGCCCGTCCCCGATGTCGGTGTTGTACGAGTAGAAGACCACCATGCGGCCTTCGTGAAAGATCGCATATCCGTGGGGGGGACCACCATGGTGCTCGTGGATTTTCGGCAGTCCCTTGGAGAAGTCGTAGACCGAATGGTAGACGCCGTGCCCGAATGGAAGCTCCACGAGCTCCTCCTCCGGGAAGATCCGGCGGACCTCGCGCCGGAACGACTCGTCCATCCCGTAGTTATCGTCGGCGTAAAGGAACCCCCCGTGCACGAGATACCACCGGAGCCGTTCCGTCTCCTCCGGAGTGAAGCGAACGTTGCCGTGGCCCGTCATGTGCAGAAACGGGTAGTCGAAGAGCTCGTCGTCGAGAGGCCCCACTCGCCCCTCCTCGGAGTCCACGTTCATGCCGAGGCGGTCCCGGAGCTCGCGCGCCAAGTTGGGCAATGACGTGGGGTTGGCGTACCAGTCGCCCCCCCCGGAATAGTGCAGCCGGCCCAGCCGGACCGAGGAACCGGGGCTCTCCTGGCCGGCGATCGGAGCCAGGAGCAGGGTCGAAGCCAGCAGGGCAGGCACCACGGGGCTCTCCGACGGGGAAATGGCAAAGGGTTGATCGCGTTAACTATATGCTTTCCAACGACTTCGGTCAAGCCGGCGGGTCTCGGCGACGGCCCGGTTGCCTCGTTGCACCCCCGGACCGCGACTCGGTTCCGCCAGGATGGCGGAGAGTCACTTCAAGGTCCGCCTGCTCGCCCCAGCGCCTCCCAGCCCTCCCGGGCGAGGGGCTCCCGCGGATTCCACGCGAGCGCCCGCGCCAGCTCGTCGCGGGCCCGCTCCGTCTGCCCGAGCCGGAACGCGGTGAGCCCGGCGTAGGCCGCCATGCGCGCCGCGTAGCCCAGCGCGTTCGAGAAGTGAGTGTCTTCCGGGGGGTCGGGCCCCGGCGGCAGCTCCGGCCACGGCGCGGGAGGACCGAGGGCGACCTTCGCGTCGGGGTCGTCCAGTCGGAACAGCAGACCGTCCGGCACACGAACCCGGTCGGCGCCGATCCCCGCCTCGATCTCCGGCGTGATGTAGGCGCCGCCGCGTGCGCTCCCATTCGCCAGGATCCCGTTGATCACAGCCTCGAACTTCGCCTGGATCTGGGCGGCGTCGTAGGGTTCGTCGCGCTCGAACCGATGAAGCAGCCGTTGCAGATCGGCGGCCTCGTTCCCGAGGCCTTCGAGCAGATCGGGATGGTGCCGCTCGATCCACGGGAGGTTCCAGCTCCGGCGGAAGTGCTCCTGGTCGAGCAACGTCAAGTCTGGGCGAATCCCTTCGACCTCCTGCAGGTAGAGGGCCGGCGACTGCAGCACGTCCCAGTGCGCGGTCAACACCACGGCACGCTGCCGCGGCGTCTCCAGGAAGGAGTGCGCCATCGCTTCCACCCAGCGATCGTCGGATCGATCGGCCGCGCGCCACCCTTGAGCGGCGGGGAGCAGCGGGAGGGCGAAGAGCGCCGGCACGAGCCGTGAAGCCGCACCCCCCCGCTTCTCCCCCCACTCGACCAGCTGCACGAATCCCAGCCCGATCCAGATCGCCACGAAGAGAAACGGCGGCAGGAAGTACGTCTCGATGTCGTGGATGTCGTACCCGAGCGGGTAGAGGACGGCCAAGACCGACATCGCGAGACTCCCGGCGAGAAGGCCGCGGATCCGTCGCGCGCGCCAGAGACCGGCGACGGCGAACCCGAGGAGCGGCCAACCGAAGCCGGCCGGCAACAGACCGAGGAACTCGCGGAGATTCCGGAGAAACGCCTCCCCCGACGCGAACATCCACACGCGGTACTGCGCACCGCTGACGTGACGCCAGAACGCTTCCAGCGTCCGAACGCCGCCCCAGTCGAACACGGGGAACTGCGCCGAGCGAATCGGCAGGAACGCGTAGACGCTGACCCCGAGAGCCGCGAGCCCGAGCCCGGCCGCGAGCGTCCGCCCGGCGACCTCCCGCCGCCGGAGCCAGAGTGCGAGACCGAACCCCGGCCACAGCAGAGCGCTCGTGAGGTGGTTCGTGAGGCACAGCCCCCCCAGATAGCACGCCGCGAGGAACGCACTTTCCCGGAACCGGCGCCCCCCCCACAGGCCGGACCGCACGATCGCGTGCAGGAACGCGGCGTCCAGGAACATCTGCAAAGCGTGCACTTCGGTGACGGTCGCGACCGACCACATCGTTCCGTTCATCGCGAACGCGAGCGACCCCGTCCACGCGCCGAGCTCGCGAGCCACCCGGCCCTTGCCCGCGGCCGGCTCGGGCAGAACGTCGCGAATCGTCCGGTGCACCAGAAAGACCGCGCCCGCCGCCAGCACGGCCGACAGGACGTTCATGGCGAGGATCGTACGCATTGGCCACGGAAGGAGATTCCATGCGCGGCCCACGACCGAGTAGAGCGGATAGCCGGAGGGATGTGCGACGCCGAGGGTCGCGGCGACGCCGGCGAGCTCCCCCGCGTCGATCTCCGTGAGTCCCGGAGCCATCGTCGCGAGGTAGACGGCGAGCGCGACGCCGGCGGCGACGAATGCAGTCACTCGGTTGCGTCTTCCGAGGGGAAGACGAGCGTCACGGTCGTTCCCGTCCCCTCGACGCTCGCGATGTCGATCGACCCCCCGTAGTCTTCCATGATCGCCTTGCAGATCGGAAGCCCGAGACCCGCTCCGCCCGTCTTCGTCGAGAAGCTCGGCTCGAAGATGCGGGTCAGGTTCTCGCGCGAGATCCCCATTCCCGAGTCCCGGATCGTGACGCGCGCCCAGCCGTTCTCCGGACACGCCGTCACGCAGAGGTCGCCGCCGCCGGGCATCGCCTGGATCGAGTTCTCGAAGAGGTTGATGAAGAGGCGCATCACCTCGTCCTTGTCCACCTTCGTCCAGAGCGACTCCTCGGGCGCGTCCATGGTGAAATCCACGTTGCGGTCATCGGCCTCTCCGTAGAGACGCCTCGCCTCTTGCAGGAGTCGGCCGAGGTCCTCGCGCTGGATCTTGCGTCCCGGCATCCGCGCGTAGTCCGAGAACTCGATCGCGATTCGCCGCAACGCCTCGCACCGATCGATGATCGTCTCGGTGGACTCTTCGAGAATCTCGTCGAGCTTGGGGTGCTGGTCGCGCCAGGCTTGCCGCAAATGCTGGGCGGAGAGCTTCATCGGCGTCAGCGGGTTCTTGATCTCGTGCGCCACCTGCCGCGCCATTTCCGCCCACGCCTTGATCTTCTTCGACTTGACGAGCTCGGACAGATCTTCGAAGACCACCACTGCGCCTTGTGGCCGACCCTCGCGGTCGACGAGCGGGGTGCCGACGAGGCGGACCGTCCGCAGCTCATCCTCCCCCTCGACTGCGGGCGCTTCGATCTCGTGAACCACTTCCGAGCGGCTGCCCGAAAGCACCGGGTCGGCGGCCGCCAGGAGGGCGGCCAGCGTCGCGTTGTCGGCGTGCCGGGTGGGTCGATCCCCGATCAGCGCGGCGGAATCCACGTCGAGAATGCGCGCTGCCGCCTCGTTGACGGTCGCGATCCGCCCGCTCGCATCGAAGCTGATCACGCCGGACGCGACGTGCCGGATGATCGCCTCGATGTACTCGCGACGCTCCCGGTCGCGCGCTTCCGACTCTGCGAGCCGCTGGGACATGAGGTTGAACGAGCGGACGAGCGCGCCGATCTCGCCCGACGCCCGCGTCATGATGCGGTGCCCCAGGCTCCCCGCGCCGATCCGTTCCGCGCCGGCGGTCAGCTCCGTGATCGGTCGCGTCAAACGGTTGGCGAGGACGACCGCGGCCGCGATCGCCCCGGTGAATACGAGGAGACACAGAAAGTAGATCCGCGAAAGCACGAGAGAGGCGTCGAGGTCGAGGCCCCCTCCCTGGAACGGGGCCAGCGTCGCGAGGATCCCGACCGGCTCACCGCGCTCATCGGGCAGGGGCGCGTAGCTCGACAAGAACGACGTCGTTCCCACCCGGCTCTCGAGCAGCGTACGACGTGCCCCCTCCAACTCGATCTTCAAGTACGCGATGGACTCCACCAGATCGCTCAAGATCTCCGACTGGTAGAGCTCGGGCTTCGACGTGGCCGACAGCTGGCCGTGCGTGAAGAAGCTCACCGACGACCCGACGCGTCGTTCCAGCTCCGCCGCGAGCACGGGATCGATGCGCTGGAACGCGAGCACCTTCCCGCCTTGCGGCAGCGCCGCCGCTCGGGTCGCGACGACGGGCACGACGGCGCACGCGTAGATGGCCGAGCCCCGACGGCGGAAGAACTCGCCCACCGAGGCGTCGGGGGAGAGCTCTCCCGGGATGAGGGCGATGCCGAGATCCGCCGAGGGGCTTCCGCCGAGGAGGCGTCCCGATTCCTCCACCACCACGATGCCATCGACGGAGGCCGGCGTCGAAAGCACTCGATAGTCGGACATCTCCCGGAACAGATCGAGCACCTCCTCGGAGCCCGCTGCGTTGCGGGCGGCGTCGGAGAGGCGTCGGCCGAGCAGCTCGCGCGACACTCGGAGATCCTCTTCGAGCCGTTCCTGGAATTCCTTCCGCTTCTCCTGTACGAAGAGCCCTCTCCCCGCGAAGCCGAGGAAGACCGTGGGCAGGAGCGACACCAGGAGGAAGCCCGCGATCACGCGTTCGCGGAAGCCCAGGCGCGGCACGTCGATTCGTCGGGGCTCGGGCGCGATCCACGAGAAGATCATGAGAAACGCGATCGTTCCCACAGCGAGCACGAGCGTCACGAGCGCGGATCGAGCGAGCAGCGACCCGCCCGACAGCAACCCGTGCCGCTCGATGCCGAACGTGAGATAGCCGACCGTCATTTCGCCGTCGCGCTCCCGCACGCAATAGAGATCGTAGAGCCGGCGCCCCATGCGACGCTCGACCCAGCGGCCGCCGTCGGTGCCGGCGAGCGCCTGCACGATGATGGGCGGAACTCGTTTGCCGAGTCCGCCTTCGGGATCGGTCGACGACACGAGCACCTCGCCGCGGTACCGGTCGATTCGGTCGGGGACCTCGCGCGTGAAGCGGAGAAACTCCTCCGGCGCCGACAGGTTCGTGAAGACGGCGGGGAGCGCGCGTCCCGCTCCGGGGCGGTGCAGGTCGTCATAGTACGCGAGGGAGAGCTCCAGCGAGCCGACGCGTCGCTCAGAGCGAACCACGGGCACCCGCCCGGAGTAGAGGTCGATCCGCATCGAGCCGATCTCCTCGCGGCGAAATCGCGTGGCGAGCGTGCCGGGACTCGGCTCCCGGAGCTCGGCCGGATAGCCGAGGCTGAAGGTGGCGAAAGTTTCGCCGTCCCGATCGATGACGCGCAGGTAGCAGCCGGCCGCGACGTTCGCGAGCGGGCTCTTCGCCCAGAGGATGAACGCGAGGTTCGCCTGCTCCAACTTCGTCTCCCCGTCCAACGCCTCCGCCACGTCCTCCGATCGCCGCAAGTAGTCCAGAGTGTTCTCGAGCAGGAAGTGACGCGAGTTCGACGGGCTCTCCGCGTGCTCGAGCGCGAACAGTTCCACGAGCTCGCGACGACGTGCCTCGATGCCCTCGAACAGCGGCACGAAGTTCGTCAGCGTCGCCAGGAGAGAGACCAGGAGAATCGCGCCCGCCCCGGGGCGCTCCCAGCGCTTGGAGAGCGCGTGAAAGAGCGCGAGCGCCCCCAGCGCGGGCAAAGGCCGAAGGAAATCGCCGGCGGACACCTCTTGCGGGTCGCCCATCTTCACGGCCGAGCCGAGCAGCGCGCACGCCCCGACGATGCCCGCGGCCAGCCGGGCCGGGAGCCGGCCGAGCAGCGCCGAGCCCAGGGTGACGAGCGCATCTCCGTAAAGAAGAAGACCCGCGCCGGCGAGCAGCAACGCCAGCTCGAGGGCCGCGACGGGAGGCGACGTGAACGGGTCGAGACCGCCGAAGAGCGGGACGTTCGAGTTCCGCGCGATGTCCATCGTGCGCGTCCAGTGCAGGCCGAGCGCGGAGCCCACGAGCATCGCGCCGAACACCCCGGGCGCGAACGAGAGGATCGGGTGACGCTCTCCGAACTCCCGGATCGAGCGCTCGTGCCGCCAGATGAAGTGACGGATCTCGCGGCCGACGAGAGCCAGCGCCACGGCCGTGAGGAGCACGTCTCCGGGCGAGCGAAGGAGGCCGCCGAAGCGGATCGACGCGAACCACGCCGGGTCGAAGACCGCGAGCGGATCGAGGGCGTCGCGCGGCGACCAGAGGTGAAGCCCCCACCGCACCACGACGACCAGAGCCACCCGGGAGATGAGCGTGAGGATCCCCGACGGCCGCACCCGATGTCGCACCGCGGCGGCCGCCGACAGGAACCAGACGTGGGCCGCGGCGAGCAGTGTGATCGCGAGGATCAACCATGACCGGACGCGCGTCCATCGCGCCACGCTCTCGCGAACGGTGATCCCCCGCGAGAGTCCGGAGAGCGAGACACGGCCGACCGGCGCGCCCGTGCCCGAGACGATGGCGGCGCTCGCCGAAGCGACGTCCGGACGCACGTTGAGCTTCAGGGCGCCCGCCCGAATCGACTTGATGTCGTCTTGGTCTTCGATCGAGAGCTCGAGTGCGACGTCGGCCCGGACACCGCCGCCGCCTTCGAGCCGCTGCAGAACGTCGTCCACCTGGAGGAGGCGGTTTTCGAGCGGGAACTGCACTCGCAGCGGCTCTTGGTACACGACGTAGCCGAGTACCGGACCGTCGCGCTCTCGGATCGGATGCGTGGCCTCGAGCAGCGTGTAGATGTTGCCTTGCCGAATCTGGACGACGTCGGAGTCGCGGCTCGGCTCGCGGTTGAGCGACATCGTCGCGGTCGGTGACCAGCCGGACCAGGCGCGGGGCGCGCCGAACGCGTCGTACACCGTCACTCCCCCGGCGCCCATCCGAGGGAAGCGGTCGAGAAGATCGAGCAAGACGGGACGGCGCGCGGTGCGGGAGAGCTGTTCCTCCGAGGAGAACAGTGCCCGCGTGTCGGGATCGTCCCCGACGACGCGGATCTCGCGAATGGCGGTGGCGCCTTTCTCCCGCAGGAAACCGACGATGCGTGCCGTGCGTTCTTCGAGCTGGGCGACCGCGAGCGACTCCCAGCGGGAGTCGAGCCGAGCCTCACGCGCCCACAGGCCCAGCTCGCACGCGATCCCCGCGACGGCGAGCGTCAGCAGAAAGGCGGCGCCGCCCCGGTGGTGCTTTCGCAAGCGGTGGAGAGCTCCCGCCGCGATGGCGACCATCAGGGCCAGAAGCCCGAGATGAACCGTCACGATGGAGCTCCCGTCAGCGGTCGAGAGAGCAGATCTCCCCGACGTACCAGTCGGAGCCGCGCTTCCGGAGCGAGACGTAGACCTGGTCCGTGTGGGTGTCCTCGTCGTTCATCCGGAACTCTCGGAGAGCGACCGCGTATGGGGACCGGCCATCGGATTCGAGATTCCAGTACTTCTGAAACTCGAAGCGGTCGGTCCGCGTGAACTCGAGCATGTCCTTGAGGAGGTAGTACGCCTGGTCCCGATTGAAGTAGCCGCCCCGGGGCCCGCCCTCGGTGAACGAGAGGCGCACCTTCTCCTCAGGATCGAGAATCTCGACGAGGGCCTCGGGATCCCCGTCCGCCCAGGCTTCCTCGAAGGCGGCGAAAACCCCGAGCGGTCCGGGACGCGACGAAGGCTCGGGAAGGTCGCCCCGCTCGATCCCACGATCGAGGGCGGAGTCCTGTTCCGCTGGCGCGTCCGCCCCGGCGGGGGAAGCGAGCGCCAGGAGACAGAGCCATGGGGCGAGCCGGAGATTCTTCACGGAGTCCTTCCCTTCTCTCCGAAACACGCGGAAGCGTACGACGGTTCCTCCCATGATAGGACGAAGCTCGGGGGAGGGTCAACGCGGGCGGCCCCAAGTGGCTGTGGATGCGCTACTTGGCCTTTCGCGGCCGCCGCTGCTCCCACTCCACGAGAAGGGGGGTTGCGACGAAGATCGAGGAGTACGTCCCGACGACCACCCCGATCGTCAGGGCGAAGGCGAAATCGCGGAGCACTTCGCCGCCGAAGAACAGCAGGACGCCCACCACCACGATCGTGGTGCCCGACGTGACGATGGTGCGGGCAAGCGACTGGTTCACGCTCCGGTTCAGGATCTCGGCGTATCGCCGGCGCGGCGACGGAACCCGGAGGTTTTCCCGGATGCGGTCGAAGACGACGATCGTGTCGTTGAGCGAGTACCCCACGATCGTCAGAAACGCCGCGATCACCGCGAGCGAGATCTCGTGGTTCGTAGCGCTGAACACTCCGAGCGTGATCATGACGTCGTGGACGAGGGCGACGATCGCCGCCACCGCGAACCGGAGCTCGAAGCGAGCCCAGAGGTAGATCAGAATGAGCACGAGGGCCAGGATGACGGCCTGGGTCGCCGCGCCCCGGAGCTCGCCGCCGATCTTCGGACCGACGGTCTCCTCGCGCCGGAGCACGAGGTCCCATCGGTCCCGGAGCGCTTCCTTCACATCTTGGATCGCGGTGGAGTCGCCCGTGTTCTGAATTCGGACGAGCATCTCGTTCGGCGCGCCGAACTGCTGGATCTCCGCCTCCGAGTAGCCGATCGCGTTCAGCGCCTGACGAACCTCGTCCACCGGGACCGGCTCCGGGAACTGGACCTGGATGAGCGAGCCGCCGGTGAAATCGATCGAGTACCTCGGCCCCTGCTTGACGATGAGCGAAGCGACCCCGATGCCGATCAGGACGATCGAGATCAGGGCGGCGATCCGCCGCTTGCCCACGAAGTCGAAGTTCGCTTCCGCGAAGAAACTCATGGGCTCTCCTCTAGATCGCGATCTTGCGGACGGTGCCGCCGCGGGTCAGCAGGTCGAATATCACTCTCGAAACGAAGAGGGCGGTGAACATGCTCACGACGATTCCGATCGAGAGAACGACCGCGAACCCCTTGATCGGCCCGGTCCCGAACCAGAGGAGCGCGAGAGCCGCGAACAGGGTGGTCAAGTTGGCATCGAGAATCGTGCGGAACGCTTTGTCATACCCCCGGTTGATCGCGTTGCGGAATGTCTGCCCGAGGCGCAGTTCCTCCCGGATTCTCTCGAAGATGAGGACGTTCGCGTCGACCGCCATGCCCACCGTGAGCACGAACCCCGCGATCCCCGGCAGGGTGAGCACGGCATCCAGGTAGACGAGCATCGCCGCGAGAAAACCGAGATTGAGGAGCAAGGCGAAGACCGCGATGACGCCCGCGACACGGTAGTACACGACCATGAAGACGAGAACACAGACGAATCCGATCATGATCGACTTCGTCCCGAGGTTGATGGAGTCCTGACCGAGCGACGGCCCCACGGCGCGCTTCTCCTCGATGCGGATCGGCACGGGCAAGGCACCCGCCCGCAGCACGACTGAGAGGTCCGTGGCCTGCTCCGGCGTGAAGCGTCCGGTGATCGTGGCGGTCCCGCTGCGGATCTTGTCCTGGATCTCGGGAGCGGATTTCACCTTGCCGTCGAGCACGATCGCCATGAGCCGCCCGACGTTCTCTCCCGTGGTGCGGCTGAAGAGCCGCCGGCCAGTGCGACTGAGGTCGAACTCGACGAGAAAGTTGCCGGGGACGTTCGACTGGGTGTCGGGCTGCGGGCGGGCGTCCTCGAGCATCTCGCCGGTGAGCTCGGGCCGCGTGGTCAACAGGTAGAGACTGCGCATCCGGTTCCCCGAGCCGTCCGTGCGCGCTTCGGCCTGCCAGGCGAACTCGACGTCGGACGGGATGGCTCGCTGAGCATCCAGGTAAGCCAGGTAGGCGGAGATGATTTCCACGTCGCTTTCGAGCACCGACGCCGTTTCGTTCACGGCGACCTTCCCCTCGCTCGAGAAGTACAGGATTCGCGACGCGAGAGGGCGCGCCTCCGACGCACTCACGTCGTCGGCGAGATACTTCGGCAACTCCGACGAAACCGCGACCGCCGCCGCGACGGTTTCGCTCGTATCCACCGCCGCCGCTAC
This sequence comes from bacterium, assembly GCA_025774865.1. Classification (GTDB taxonomy): domain Bacteria; phylum ARS69; class ARS69; order ARS69; family ARS69; genus JALGZO01. Next base: position 16,387 of record JALGZO010000672.1, read on the forward strand.
GGTGTCGACCGCCGCCGAGTCAGCCGCCGCGGTATCGGGCACGACCGGGTCAGCCGGTGAAGTTCCCGTGATCGTCGCGAGCTCCAGATCGAGCCTGTCGACGAGCCTTCGCACTTCGCCGCCGGAGCGCACCATCTGAAACTCGAGGACCGCAGCCTTGCTGATGATCTCCTCGGCGCGCTCGGGATCGTCGATCCCCGCGAGCTCGACGATGATCCGTTTCGATCCCGCCTTCTGAACGACCGGCTCGGTGACGCCGAACTCGTCGATCCGGTTGCGGATCACCTCGAGCGCTCGGTCCATCAGATCGCTCGTTTCGACGTCGTCGCCGACCTCCGAGTCGTCGATCTCCAGCACGATGTGCATGCCGCCCTGAAGGTCGAGACCGAGACGGAGCGACTGGAGCTTCATTCGCTCGAACTCGGCCGGATCCATGTCCCGCCGCGTCTGATCGTCGAGCCGGGCGAATTGAACCGTCGGATAGAGAGCGAACCCCGCGAGCGCGATCGCCCCCAAGATGATCAGGATTCTCCAGCGGATGTTGAGGTTCACGCGGCACCCTTTCGAGCGGCGTTCGGTCTCGATACCTGGGCCCCGCGGAATTCCGGGAGCAAACCACAAGGGCGCAGAGCGTAGAGATCCGCGGCCCGACTGTCAACGGTGGGAAGGTATTCAGCCGACCGGCACGCCCGCGCGGTGGAACCGGACCAGGGCCGCCATCTCCCGCACCGCCTCGGCGATGCCGACGGCCAGCGCCCGGGCCACGATCGAGTGGCCGATGTTCAGCTCGGTGAGCTCGGGGATCCGGGCGATCGGACCCACGTTCTGGTAGTCCAGCCCGTGGCCCGCGAGCGGCTCCAGACCGACTCTGTGAGCGAGCTTGGCGGCATCCGCGATGCGATGCAGCTCCTCATCCCGCTCGGTCGATCCCGCCGCATCCGCGTAGCGGCCCGTGTGGATCTCGACGGCCTCCGCGCCGATCCGGAGCGACTCGTTGATCTGGTCCAGGTTGGGATCGACGAAGAGACTGACGCGGACGCCGGCCTCCCTCAGGCGCCTGACCGCGGTCGCCACCTTGTCGCCGCCGCCGAGGACGTCGAGACCGCCTTCCGTGGTGAGCTCTTCGCGCTTCTCCGGCACGAGCGTCGCGGTGTCGGGACGGACGGAGAGCGCGACCGAGACCATCTCGTCGGTGGGGGCCATTTCGAGGTTCAGCTGCGTCTTCACGAGCTCGCGGAGGACCCGCACGTCGCGGTCCTGGATGTGGCGCCGATCCTCGCGAAGATGCACCGTGATCTGGTCCGCGCCCGCCTCCTCGCACAGGAGTGCGGCGGAGACCGGGTCCGGCTGGCGCCCCTGGCGCGCCTCTCTCACCGTCGCCACGTGGTCGACGTTGACTCCCAGTCTCATGGCGATGACCCCCCTGACGGTGCGGCCCGCGGGTCAAGATGCATCAGATCGGACAGTCCGACCAGCCGAATTCCGTCGGCCTGCCAGCGGGGAATCGCCTCGCGGACGGCCTCGACCGTCTCGTGCCGCACGTGCCCGATCCCGATGGCTTGCCCCCTTCGGTCCGCGATGCGGCGCAGCCGACGGGTCTGGACCGGGGGTCGTACCCGCTTCGGATCGGTGCCATCGAGGAACAGGTTGCTCGAGAGGCAGGGAACGCCGACCTCGCGCGCCTGCTCGGGAATCACGGAGTACGGCGTCGTCCGGCTGTCGAGGAAGAAGAGAGACCGATCGTGGCGGCGCACTTCACGGAGCAGCAACTCCACCGAACCGGGGTCCGAGGAGAAGCGCGAACCCATGTGATTGGAGATGCCGAGGTAGCTCGGGAGCGCCTCGAGCAACTCGGAGAGCCGGCGACGATTCTCCTCGGGATCCAGATCGACGAAGAGCGCGTCGTGACCGGGGTCGTGACGGTCGAGATCCACGGGCTCCAGCGGCAGGTGCAGAATCACTTCGTGTCCACGGACGGAGGCCGACTCCGCGAATGCCCGACTCGCGCGGAGACCGGGGAGGATGGCGAACGTCAGCTTCGCGGGGAGCTCGAGGAGCTCGCCGGCCAGACCGTCGGTGCGGTAGCCCAGGTCGTCGAACACGAGCGCGATGCGAGGCCCCGGCGGCGGGTCGACACCCTCGTGCGCGTGATCCTCAGCGCCGAACGTGATCCGGGGCGTGTCCATCTCGACGGTATCGGGTCGCTCGAGCGGGGGCTGGTTCTCCACTTCCTCGAACACCGCCACGTCGACTCCCAGGTCCGCCCTTGTCTGCAGGGAAGCGCCGGCCGCCACGAACAGTGTCGCGATGAGAGCGACGACTCCCACAACTCGTCGGGGTCGATACGAACGATCGGATCGAAGGAAGGTGGCGGTTTCGCTGGGGAGCACGGCTTCCGGTCGTCTACGGTGGAGGGGGCGCGGTGTCGAAAGTTAACAGATCGGCTTGGCCGAGTCACTTCCCTATCGGCAGGAACGGCCACCACCTGAGCAGGCCGGCCGGGGACTCGCGCGAGAAAGGGCCGGAACTCGCGTCCCGGCCACTTCTGGCGTTTAACGATGCGGGTTCGGACCCTAGATGACTTCCCTCTCCCGCTGCTCCTTGACCTGGAAGAGCGTGTCGTCCGCCGGATCAGGGACGACCAAGAACTCGAATCGCGTGTTCGAGAGCCAGCCGTTATCGGCGTTGACGAGAACGCGGACATCCGCGTCGCACGTGACCAGTACGCCGATCACGGTTTGATTGGGGCCCAGGACGTCGCGCGTGTCGATGCCCGTATAGTCGAACTCGATGGTGTCGACCGGATCCTCCAGCC
>JALGZO010000673.1 GCA_025774865.1 bacterium
AAGTCGGGTTCGGGGTGAGCAGGGTGAAATCACGCCAGGGCCACGTTTCCATCGGCGTGTCTCCCTGATTGATGTCACTCGGGCCCGGGATAGCGGACCGCTCGCTCATGTACTCTAGCGGATGAGGGGGACGCCTCCACCAGGATTCCGTCTTCAGTCGGCACCGGTATCGCCCGTCGAGCTGCCGGACTCTCCGGCCTCGGCCGCCACAACCAGCTCTTCGAACATTCCCGGGTCCGCCCAGTCGCGGTGACAGAAGACGCAGTTCCCGCGGCTCGTGGGAAGCGCGGGATCCTCCTTCTTCTCCTGCTCCCGGAGACGATGACACTCCAGACAGCTACCGTGCATGGCGTCCTTGTATCCGGGCGCCAGGTGGGCGAACCCCTTCTTCTCGTAGGACGCGAGCCCCACCATGTTCTCCCGGTGGCACTTCACGCAGGCCTCGTACGTCTCCCGGCGATCCGACAGGTCGGCGGCGAGGAATTCCCGGCGATCCTCCTCCTTCTCGAAACGCTCTTCGTGCTGCACCATCCGGAACATCGGCGTGGGCACCTCCATGTCCAGATGGCAGCGACGACAGCTCGTGTTGTTGTCGGCCGGATAGTTCAGGTGGTGGCACTTGATGCACGTCTCCTCGACCTTCTCGAACTCGTAGACCTTCAGGAACTCCTCCTGATGCTTCTTGTGATCGAAGGCCGTGACCATGCCGTTACGGTTCGCGTCCAGACTGAACTTCGTCCGCATCTCGTCATTTGCGATCACGGCCGGATTCACCGGCTGGCGAATGGGTTCGAACGCGCCCGTCGCCTGGGTCTTCAGCGCGGCCCACGTGATCGGCGTGAAGAGCACCGCGATCCGGACGAGGCGCCACACGAAGGCCCCGGTCACCTCCTTCCCCTCTTCCCGCGTCCAGACGTCCCCCGGTGGCTCGTGCCCCGGCGCGTCGCCGAAGCGTCCCGCGTCATCGATGACGTGGAACCGCTCCAGAAGGAAGAAGAAGACGAGGCCGACGATCGCCAGCACCCCGAAGCTGATCACGAGCTCACTGACGTTCGGGAAGTAGACCGCGTTCGACGATCGAAAGTAGCCCACGATCCCGGTGTCGATCCGGTGCATCGCGAGTCCGAGGAACGCGCTGACGCCGGCGACGGTCAATCCCGCCGTGCTGCGACGCATCTTCGGCCGGGAGAAGAGCACGACCGGGATGATGGCCTGGAGGAGGATCTCCACGAAGAAGACCCGGCTCTCCCACGTCTGGTCCGGACCGAACACGAAGTTCCACTTGCCGTTGACCGTGAAGTCGGCCGTCCGGATCACCGCGTAGATCGCCAGGAGCCACGCGCTTCCTTTCGCCAGGCCGGACAAGACCGCCGGATCGTTCGGACGCCCGTACAGCCGGCCCGTGAAGAGCATCAAGAGGATGATCGTCGCGATCCCGCCGCCCATCGCGGAGACGAGAAACTCGGGTGGAATCCAGAGGCTGAACCACAGCGGGTGAAGCCGCGTCGGCGAGGCCATGAAGATCGAGCCGAGCGAGCTGTGGTGCATCGTGGAGAGCGTGATACCCAGCACGACGAACGGTAGCATCCGCTCGTGCATCCAGTGCGTGATCTTCTTCAGGGGAAATCGCTCGGTGACGATCGGCACGAGCTCCAGCGCCGTGACACCCCAGTACATCGACACGCACCAGAACACTTCGAAGAGGAACGAGTGTGGGTTCCACATGAAGAAGGGATGCCATCCGCGGTGCGGCAGCCCGATATCGAAGATGAGCGCGAAGAGGCTCGAGCCGTAACCGAGGAACCCGACGAGCACGCTGACTCGCGCCACGGGCCGGTACCGCTCCATCTGGAAGATGTAGATGATCGAGGCGACGACGAACCCGCTCGTGGCGAGCGCCGCTCCCGCGACCATGTTGAATACCTTCCACCAGCCCCATGGCAGCGCGTCCATCATGTTCGTGGAGGCACCGAGGCCGAACGCGAACCGTCCGATGCCCGCGACCATCCCCGCGATGGCGAGCGCCCAGAGAACGTCCTTCATCGGCTGGAGGAGTCGGCTGCGTCCGGTCACCATTCGGGGCATGTCATTCCTCTTCGCTTCCGGGCGTCTCGTCCGGCCTTCCGTCGGCCGCCTCCCGCGCCCGCTCGGCCATCAACCGCTGGCGGCGCCGCAAGAACCACGCCCCGACGAGCCCCGCCCCCACCGTGAAGAACTGCACCGGCGTCACGAGAACCCAGCTGTGCAGCAAGTGGGGGATGGATTCGGTCTCGAGTGACGGCACCCGCATCTTCGCGAACTCCGCGGACGTCGGGATCCGCAGGGCGTCGTTCAGTGGCACGTCGCTCAGGTAGATCACGGACGTCCCGCCGAACTCGCGCTCGCCGTACACGTGGTCCTGATAGAGGTCCGGCTGCTCGGCGATGCGGCGCTTCGCCTCCTCCAGAAGCTTCTCGCGGGGACCGAAGACCGTGGCCCCGGTCGGGCACGCCGCGGTGCACGCGGGCACGCCGCCCTCCACGCGGCACTCGTCGTTCATCTTGCACTTGCGAACGAAGGGCAGGGCTTGATCGTACTCGTAGCGCGGAATCATGAACGGACACGCGAGCATGCAGTAGCGGCAGCCGATGCACTTGTCGGCGTCGTACTCGACCGCGCCGTCGGGCGACTTGGAGAACGCTCCCACCAGGCACGCCGACTGGCATGACGCCTCCCGGCAGTGCAGACACTGCCGGCGGACGTTTCGCCAGGTTCCTTCCTCTTTCCCCGGGATCCGCACGATGGACGTGTACCGGCGCCCGGACAGCCCGTCGTCGGCCCGGTAGCGGGTCGGGATCTCACGGGGAAGCTTGTTTTGAACGACGCACGCTTCTACGCACCGCTCGCAGCCGATGCACTTCGTCACGTCCGTGAGGATCGCCTTCTCGGGGCTCACCTTTCCGGGACCGGCTTCCTGCGTTTGCGGTGTGCTCACGTCGGACTCCTCGCAGCCTCGTCAGAGACCGAGGTTCGGGTTCACGGGTTCGATCCGGAAGTAGTCCTCCCACGTCTGCGGCCCGGCGCCGAGCTGGACGTGGCACTCGAGACAGAGCTTCCGGTAGGCGTCGTCGTAGCCGGGGGCCTTCGATCCCACGGCCGCGCTGCCCGGCACCGGACCGCTCTCGCCGTGGCACTTCGAGCAGGCCTGGATGCGTTCGGCCTCGCCGGTCCAGGCCGCGGCCGCCTTCGTCGCCGTCACGGGCAATCCGTCGTGCTGGAGGATTCCGTGGTGACAGTTGCGGCACGAGAAAGACCAGCTGACCGCGTGGTCCCGGTGGTTCCAGGCGAATCGGCCATCCGGCCCTTCGTAGACGTAGACGTTCACGTCTTCCCGCTCCGTCGCCACGGCGTGCCAGGAGAGAAGGCCGTTCTCTTTCTCCTGGTGGCAGCCGAGGCATCTCTTCCGCAGCGCCTCCGCGACCGGCGGGTTGTCGTAGAGACCGGTGCCGTGACAACGGTTGCAGGACATGTGCGGCTGTTCGATCGCGGCGTCCGCGTGGTGGCACTTCACGCACTCCATGCCCTCGCCGTACTGCGCGTGGCGGTCGTGATCCCAGAGCACGAGCCCCACGTCCAGGTCGGCGAGCAGCGACGGGTCCGGCTCGTGACAGTCGTTGCAGGCCACCGGCAGATCCTCCGGGCCGCCCGCGAAGTCCGTACGGTGGCACTCCGCGCACCGCTGGTGGACCGCCTGCTCGAGCGCGGGCCGCTGCACCTCGGTGTCGACGACCCATCCCCCGTGACAGTCTTTGCAGGTCCGCCGATCCTCCTCGGGGTTCGCGACGACGTGACAGCGCCCGCATTCCCCATGCTTCGCCTGCTCGTGAGATTTCTGCCCGGTGGCGAGCAACAGCCCTTCTGTCGCTGCCGTCTCGTGACACGCGGAGCACGCGCGATAGTCTGCCTCGGACTGCGCCTCCTCGTCCTGGTGATGGCATGACAGGCAGCGTTCGTGCAGCGTCGCCGCCCCTTCGATCTCGTAGCGGCGCGCGTGGGCGTGGTGGTCCCAGCGCACGAGCCCGTGCAACCCCGAGAACTCCTGCGCGTGGCAGTCGCGACAGCCGACCGGACCGGCCTGCATCGCCGTGTGACATCCGAGGCACCGCCCGTGGTACGCGGTCATCGGCGGTGGACCGTGGTCGTCGCCGTACTCCGGCGTCTCGACTTCGACCCCGTGGAACCCGGCCAAGAGGACCGCGTCCTGGTTCGTCTGCGTCTGGTGACAATCGCGGCACGGCCGAGGCTCCTGGACACCCGCCCGCTCCTGATGGTGACAAACCTGACAGTTCGCGATGTCCTTCATCCGGGCGTGCATCTCATGGTTCCAGACGACGTTGCCGAACCGCGACGGCAGAACCATGTCCGGTTCGAGCGCGGGACGAGCCAGGTAGGCGAACACGCCCACGCCGATGGAGAGGAAGAGACCCGTGATCAGGAGCGTGAGCGGGATGCGCCGGCGTCTCATCGCGACACCCGCCGCAGGATGCGTGCGACGAACGGGGTCAGCCGTGGGTCCCCGGCGGCCCGCCGGTCGACCCACCGGAGGACCCCGAAGGCGAGAGCCGCGCCGGATACCGCACCCAGAAACGCCGCCGCGTCCGCGACCAGTCCGGAACTCGTCGGCAGCGTTGTCCCCACGATCGCCCCCGCGACCATCCCGAGAAGCGGTACCACCCACACGAGAAGCGACAGCCGCAGCAGGCCGTGCTGGGGGAGGTCGAGCTCGACCGTGTCACCGGGTTCAGCGCCGACCGCGTTCCGGACCGTCACGATCTCGACGCAGGCCTCGGGATCCGGGAGCGTGCACGTGCTCGCCTCGGAGCAGCCCGTGCACGCCGAGCCGCGCGACGTGGAGACATCCGCGAGGGACCCCTGCGCCGAGACCACGACGCCGACCGAAGTGCTGCTCGCCTTCAATGTCGCAATCCCTCCCTTCGCATGAGCTAGACGTCCGGCGAGACGCGCATGAACTCGGCGAGGTGCTCGCGCAATCCCCGCCCGTTCGTGTGGTGGTCGCGCTCGACGTCTTTGAAGAAGCAAAGCGTCCCACATCGCATGCAGCGATTGGCCTCTGCGCGCATCAAGTCTTCGGTCACGACGAGGTCGACCTCGTCGAACGTGTGGATCCGTTCCTCGACCGGAAGCTCGGGGTGGCGCGTCGCGGGCAGCTGCTCGACGCCGTCGATCTCGACGGCCCGTGACTCTTCGAGAGGCGTGGGGCCCTTGAACGTGCCCGGCGGCATCCACGGCTTCTCTCCGTTGAGAAATTGATGGATCGAGCGCGCCGCACGACGGCCGCTCCCCACGGCGTCGACCAGCAGCGCGGGGCCGGTCCAGAGGTCGCCACCCGTGAAGATGTTCGGGACGTCGGACTGCAGCGTTTGTTCGTCGGCCTGGATCGTGTTCCACTTCGTGACCTTCAGCCCCCGCTCCTTCAGGTCGTCTGTGTACCAGTCGGGCAACGGCTTCTGACCGATCGCCGCGATCACGACGTCCACGTCCATCATGGTTTCGGAGCCCTCGATCGGGACGGGACGCCGCCGGCCGGAGTCGTCCGGCTCGCCGAGCTCCATCCGCAGGAACTCGATTCTCCGGAGCTTTCCCTCCTCGTCACCGAGGAGTCGCGTCGGCGCGGCGAGGAAGTGGTACTTCACGCCTTCCTCCTCCGCCGCCACGATCTCGACTGCGTTCGCCGGCATCTCCTTGCGCGTCCGCCGGTAGAGAAGCGTGACCTCCGACGCCCCCATTCGGAGAGATGAGCGACAGGCGTCCATGGCGGTGTTGCCGCCGCCGACCACGACGACCCGCTGCCCGGAGAGATCCACGTGGATGCCGAGCTCGCGCTTCTCGAGGAACTCCGTCCCCTTCCACACGCCATCCAGGTCCTCTCCGTCGCAGCGGAGCGACGAGTTGTCCCAAGCGCCGAGCGCGATGAGGACCGCGTCGAACTCCGACTCGAGATCCTCGATGAAGAAGTCCTTCCCGAGCCCGAGCTCGACGCGCGTCTCGACCCCCAGGTCGAGAATCTCCCCGATCTCGACGTCCAGGACCTTCTTCGGCAGGCGGTACTCGGGGATGCCGTAGCGCATCATGCCGCCGAGCTCCGGTTTGGATTCGAAGATCGTCGGGTGATGGCCGAGGCGGCGCAGGAAGTACGCAGCGGTGAGCCCACAGGGCCCTCCGCCCACGATCGCGACCTTCTTGCCGGTGCTCGGCAAGACGAGGGTCGGGCGGCGCTCCGAGACGTTCATCTCCCAGTCGGCGCAGAAGCGCTTGATGTAGTTGTGGTGGACCGGCTCGTCGTCGATCGCGACCCGGCGGCACCCGACTTCGCAGGGGGCCGGGCACACCCGCCCGCAGATCAGCGGCAACGGATTGCGTTCCTTCACGACGTTGATCGCTTCGGCATAAAGGCCGTTCGAGGCGAGATCCACGTAGCGAGGGATGTCGATCTGAGCCGGGCAGAGCTGAGCGCACGGTGCATGACATTCGCCGACGGCATTGAAGTGCAGCAACCGCTCGCTCAACTTGAAGACCTTGATGATGTTCGTGGGACAGACCTCCTCGCACTTCCCGCAGCCGACGCACTTGTCCGCGACGACGATGGGGAAGCCCTCGTCGCCCCGCTCCAGCGCGTCGAAGGGGCACTCGCGCACGCAGGTCCATCCACCCAGGCAACCGTTCTGACACGTGATGTCGCCGCCGAAGAGCTCGAACATCGAGCGGCAGTCGAGTGCGCCGTCGTAGCGGTATTTGCGGTCGGCGCGGTCCCCTCCGGCACAGCCGTGGATCGCGACGCGAGGCTCCGCGCTGCCCGCTGCCCCGCCGAGGATCCCGGCGACCCTCGCGGTCGTGTCGCTGCCGCCGGCGATGCACGCGTCGACCGAGGCCTTTCCGGCCACCATCGCCTCTGCGCACGCGGAGCAGCCCGAGAATCCGCAGCCACCGCAGTTCGCGCCCGGGAGCGCGTCCTCCACCTCCGCGATGCGCACGTCGACGTCCACGTGGAAGACCCGTGCCGCCACTGCCAGCACGCCGGCCGCCGCGAGCCCGATGCCTGTCATGATGATTGCCGGTTCGTACATCAGATCATTCCCTTGAACGCGTAGAAGGAGAGGGCCATGAGGCCGGCGGTCACGAGCCCGATACCGGTTCCCTGCATCGGCTTCGGGACGTGCGCCGTCTCGAACCGCTCCCGGATGCCCGCGAAGAGCACCAGCGCCAGCCCGAAGCCGGCTGCCGATGCCGCGGAGAATACGATGGTTTCGAGCAGGTTGAGCTCTTCCTGGACATTGATGATCGCGACGCCCAGGACCGCGCAGTTCGTCGTGATGAGCGGCAGGAAGATTCCCAGCGACTTGTAGAGGGTGGGAATCGACTTGCGAAGGAACAGCTCGACGAACTGCACGAGGGTCGCGATGACGAGGATGAACGCGAGCGTCCGCACGTAGCCGATGCCGATCGGGATCAGGAGGAAGCGGTCCACCGCCCACGTGATCACACCCGCCAGCGTCAGCACGAAGAGGACCGCGCCGGACATGCCGACGGCGGTGTCCATCTTCTTCGAGACCCCGAGGAACGGACAGTTCCCCAGGAACCTCGCCAGCAGGATGTTGTGGATGAACACCGCGCCGATGACGAGCTCGAGGTAGTGATCCATTGCCGACCCCCTAGCTCGTCTTCGACGGGAAGAGGTTCATGATGCCGAGCAGGAGCCCGAGTGCGACGAATGCTCCGGGCGCCTGCGCGAAGAACGCGAACGGCTCGGCGAGGAACACCCTCTCGCCGAAGAAGAGAGTCAAGGTCCCCGCTCCGAAGAACTCGCGCACGGCACCCAGCACCGTCAGCGCGATCGTGAAACCCAGTCCCATCCCGAGCCCGTCGGCGATGGAAGGAATCAGCCCGTTCTTTCGCGCGAACGCCTCGGCCCGGCCGAGGATGATGCAGTTCACGACGATCAGCGGGATGAAGAGCCCCAGGCTCTCGGAGAGCTGGAAAAAATACGCCTTGGTGATCATCTCCACGCAGACCACGAAGGTCGCGATGATCACGATGTACGCCGCCACCCGGACTTCGTTCGGAATCACCTTGCGTAGAGCCGAGACCAGGAAGTTCGAGCAGACGAGAACGAACGTCGCCGCGATCCCCATGCCGAACCCGTTCTCGGCGGTCGTGGTCACCGCGAGCGCCGGACAGAGTCCCAGCACGAGCCGGAAGGGCGGGATGTCGGTCCAGAGTCCCTTCGTGAACTCGCGCGCCACGGCGGCGGCGCTCATCCGCGGGCGGACGGGAACGGCGATCGGCACGGACGGCGCGCTCACGAGACACCTCCTGGCTCATCCTCGTCCACCCGCAGCGCCTCCAGATCGTCGCGGATCGCGGCCTCGTGCTCCCTGAATTTCGTCATCGCCGCGTCCACCGCGTCGGCGACGGCGCGGCTGGAAACCGTTGCTCCGGTGATCGCGTCGATGGCGCCGCCGTCCTTCTTCACTTTGAACATGGTGTCACCGGCGAGCCCCGCGAACTGCTCCGTGAACGCCTCCTCCCGCACCCGCGTGCCCACGCCGGGTGTCTCGCTCATCGTCGTCACGCCGACGCCGGTGACTCCCATCGACGCGAGGTCGACGCCGACCATGACCCCGACGTCGCCGCCGAATCCCTGGCCCGCGCCTTCCAGCGCGACCGCGGCCGGGCGCCCGTCCTGCTTCAGCACGAAGAACAGGAGTGGACTCCTTTCGCCGATCTCGACGAGGTGCTTCTCCGCGAGGAGCTCCTCTTCGAGACCGAGACGATCCTCGGGACCGATCTCCCGACCCATCGCTTGATAGATGTCCACCACGGCGGGGATCTTCTTGAACTTGAGCACGTTGTTCGCGGCGAGCTCGTACGTCGCCTCGTGAAGCGCGCCGAGGGACAGCCCGCTTCCGAGCGTGATCAGGCCGAGCACGAGGAGCATGCGCGTGGAAGTCACGGGGTCACCGCCTCCTGCCGCCGGATCCGGAACCGATCGAGCAACGGGGTCAGGATGTTCATCAGGATCACCGCAAACGGTACGGCGTCGGCCCAGACCCCGAAGCCTCGAATCAGGACGATCAGGAACCCGAGTCCGAAACCGTAGAGCCACATCGCGCGACGGTTCGCCGGCGAGCACGTGGGATCGGTGGCGAGGAAGAACGCCGCGAGGAACACGTGGCCCTTCAAGAACTGGTCGCCGAAGCTCCCCTCCAGGCGCCCGGCGAAGAGGAGCGCGAAGACCGCGACGCCGCCGAGAACCCCCAGGGAGATCTGCGGTCGGATAACTCCCCGCGCCCAGAGGAAGAGACCGCCGAACGCGGTGAGCAGGACCGAAGTGGATGTGGCCGACGCGACGCTTGCCATCCCGACCGGGTAGATCCAATGAGGCCACGACAGAACGAGGACCAACCAGCCGATGACGGCGGGGTGCATCGGGTAGCTCCCGATGCCGCCGAAGAGCTGCTTGCCGAGGAACACCGCGACCACGACTCCGATCAGGAGCACCCAAACCGGAACCGTCGGCGGTAAGAGGAGCGCCAGCAGAACTCCCATGAGAGCCGCGTGGCCGTCGAGCGCCCGATAGGGCTGGCGCATCGCGATCTGCGAGAGGTACTCGACCAGAACCGCGAAACCCGAAGCCAGCGCGACCGTCCCGAGAATCCCGAGCAGCCAGAGCGGACCGGTGTCGATTCCCATCTCGACCGCCAGCATCTTCACGATCGGGCCGAGCGAGCCGACTCCGGCGTCGGCCGGATCGAGAACGGCGGCTTTCGGCCCGAACGCGTGTCCGATGGCCCCGAAGAGCGCGGTCGGCATCAGCGCCAGCACCGTCAGGTGGTGAGCGCGCGTGAGACCGCGACGCGCTCGTACATGCGGAGCGGCTCCGACGGTGTAGTGAGTGGAGGGATCGGGCACGGCGTCAGTCCTTGGTCACGGTGGCGACGGGAACGGCGATCGGGTCCGGCTCGCGCGGAGCCGGGGTGGGACCGGCGGTGTCGTCGGCGACGATCGCGGCCGTCGCGGCGATCTCGCGCTTGGCGAGTCGGATGTGTTGGAGGATCGGACGCCGGGCCGGACAGACGGTGGCGCAGAGTCCGCATTCGATGCAGTCGTCCAGGCCGTAGTCAGGCGTCCGGTCGAAGAGACTGAACTCCGCGAAGCGCGTCAGCTGGTGAGCCGGAAGTTTCTCCGGACACACGTCGAGGCACCACCCGCAGTTCACGCAGGGCTCATCGCTCCAGTCGCGGAACGTGCCCTTCTTGATCAGCATGAGCGCGTCGACGGTGGCGTCGACGGCCGCATCGAGCGAGTACTGCGCGAGCCCCCGGAATAGCCCCCCGGTCACGATCTTGTCGCCGGGCTCGGGCTCGACACCGGCCGCGGCAAACACGTCGCCGAGGCGCGTGCCCATGGAAACGCGGAAGTTGCCGATCGACGCGCCGGAAGAGTCGAGGATCGTCACGACCCGGCTCGAGGGAACCCGACCGAGCTCGACGGCACCGAGGGCCGCGAGGGCGCGGGCGAGCGGGATGACGGCCGGCCGCGCGCCCTTCACGCGGACGCGGCGCGCGACCGCCTCCGGGAGCGTCGCCGGATACTCGGCGGCGAGGGGCAGGATCTCGATCCCCGCGCCAGCGGCCGCCATACGGATCGCCGCCGCCCGCGCTTCGAGGACGGCGAGGACCGGCCGGTCGGCGCCAGCGAGGCGCGCCACCAGGAGGGTCGCGCGGGCGGCCGCGCTCGGATCGTCCAGCAGAAGACTGAGCGCCGCCGTGATCCCGGGCTCGGGGTCGGCGGCCAGGACGACGACGGTATCGGCCGCCTCCGGCAGCTCGAGCTGAACGCCGGCCTTCCGCAAACGAACCCGAAGATCGTCGACCGAGGCGCAGCTCGGGTCGAGCGGCGCGAACGCTGTGTCGCCGTTGCCGGCGGGCTCGAGGAGGACCGCGAGCCCGGGCTTTCCGCCCCGGACGTCGGGCGCCTGTTTCACGCCGGCGATCCTGCCCGCCGTGGGGCTCGGGACGATGGGGAGGTCGCCCACGGTGCCGAGAGGCTGCCCGGCGGCGACCTCCTGGTCCGCCGTCACCGATGGCGACAGCCGCGGTCCGCTCACGTCGGAGCGTCCCAGAAAGATGGCGAGGGTGTCGGGAGCGGGAAGCTCGGTGAGCGGGGCTGGCTCCACCGCCAGTGGGTACCGCGCTTCCGGCACGGCGAGGAGCCGCCGGAGCAGGCGAAAAAGTCCGAGCCTGGGGCGCCCCGTCGCTCCAGGGGCATGCGCCGCCGTTGTCAAACGCTCGCTCCCCTCGCGGACCCGAACGGGCAAAACAAGGAGCCCCAGCCAGCCTGCGGGCAGATCCCGGATATCCCGCCAGCTCTGGATTACCAGAGCAAGAATTCCTATATTCTAATTGTCGGGGATTCGTCCGACCGTCAAGGGTCAGCGGACGGCGACCGGCGACCATCGGGAGCATCGGGGGACCTCGTTGAAGCAGCTCATGTCGGGGAACGAGGCGGTCGCTCGGGGCGCCTGGGAAGCAGGGACCCACTACGCGACGGGCTACCCGGGCACCCCGAGCACCGAGATCATCGAGACTCTCTCCGGGTATCCCGGCGTCACCGCGGAGTGGTCGACGAACGAGAAGGTGGCCTTCGACGTCGCCACGGGCGTCTCACTCGCGGGCAAACGGGCTCTCGTGACCATGAAGCACGTCGGCCTCAACGTGGCGGCCGACTCCTTCATGGTTCTCCCCTACTCCGGCTGCATTGGCGGGTTCGTCGTCGTCTCCGCGGACGATCCGGGGATGCACTCGTCCCAGAACGAGCAAGACAACCGCTACTTCGCGAAGTTCGGCAAGGTCCCTCTTCTCGAGCCGGTCGATCCCCAGGAAGCCAAGGACTTCGTCCGCATCGCGTTCGACATCTCCGAGCGGTTTGAAACCCCGGTGCTTCTCCGCACCACGACGCGCATCTCGCACACGAAAGGCGTGGTGACGCTCGGGGAGCCCGTGACTCCTTCCCCGAAGAGCTACGAGACCGACATCCCCCGCTTCCTCGTTCCTCCTTTCGCGCGCCGGCTCCGACCCTTGGTCGAGGAGCGGCTCGAGCGTCTGCAGGAGTTCAGCGAGAGCTTCGAATACAACCGCGTGGAGGAAGGGGATCCCGGCGTCGGCGTGATCACGAGCGGCGTGGCCTACCAGTACGCCCGCGAGGTTCTACCGCACGCCACCTACTTGCGGCTCGGGATGTCGTTCCCGTTCCCCGTCGCGATGGTGCGTCGCTTCTGCGAACGTTTCGATCAGGTGCTCGTCATCGAGGAAGGAGAGCCGTTTCTCGAGGAGTCTCTTCGCGTCAACGGAATCGACAACGTCGTGGGTAAGCAGAAGATTCCGCTCACGGGCGAGCTGAACCCCGAGATCCTGGCGCACGCGATCCACGGGACACCGCCCCCGAAGTCCTACGCCGACGAGATGCCGATTCCGCCCCGGCCACCGCTGTTCTGCCTCGGCTGCCCCCACCGGGGCGTGTTCTACGCGCTGAAGAAGAGGATGAAGGCCGGCGTGGTCGCTCTGGGCGACATCGGTTGCTATACGCTCGGAGGGCTTCCACCGTACTCGTCGATGCAGACCTCACTCTGCATGGGAGCGAGCGTCGGGAACGCGCTCGGCTTCGCCCAGGCGACGGGAGACAACGGCGATCGCAAAGCCGTGGGCATCATCGGCGACGGCACATTCCTGCACGGCGGGATTCCAGGATTGATCGACATGGTCTACAAGAAGAGCCTGGCGACTCTCGTCATTTGCGACAACTCGACGACGGCCATGACCGGCCAGCAGCAGAATCCCGCGAGCGGCAAGACGATCGCGGGGGAGGCTGCGCCGCGCGTCGATCTCGTGCGGCTCATCGAGTCCATCGGAGTGGATTTCGTCCGCGTGATCGACCCGTACGACATCCAGGATCTGCGTAAGACCTTGAGTGCGGCGATCCGGCACCCCGGTCCATCGGTCGTGATCGCGCGGCACGCCTGCCTGATGATCCGTGAGGAACGGGAAAAGGTGCGGGAACCGATCCGGTTCGACCCCGAGCCCTGCAATTTCTGCAAGGCTTGCTACGAGTTCGGGTGTCCCGCGATCGATTGGAGCGACGAGTCGGGTCCGATCATCGACGAGCTGCAGTGCATGGGGTGCGAGATGTGCGCCACGTTCTGCGGACCGGGGGCCCTGCAGCCGGCGGAAGCGGTCGGTCTGGCGCTGGGGGACGGGGCGTCATGACGGAGGGGATCACGAACGTTCTGATGGCGGGAGTGGGAGGGCAGGGCGTCCTCGTCGCGGGCGAGACGCTGGCGCTCGCCGCTCTGGCGGATGGGCTCGAGGCCAAGCAGTCCGAGGTTCACGGGGTAGCGCAGCGCGGGGGAAGCGTCGTCAGTCATGTCCGGTTCGGGCCGAGAGTCCACTCGCCGCTCATTCGATGCGGCGAGGCCAGCGTGCTGTACGCCGCCGAACGCCTCGAAGCGCTTCGTTACGCGCACCACCTGAAGCCGGGTGGCAACATCGTCATGGATGATCGCGCGATCCAACCCATCCGGATGCCGGATGCGCCCGACACCCAGTATCCGGAAGAGGTTCCGGAGTTTCTCCGCAGCAAGCGGTACGAGGTTCTCGTGCTCGAAGCCGTTCGCGAGGCGGAGACCCTGGGCGACAAGCGCTGCGCCAACGTGCTGCTGCTCGGGGCGCTCGCGACCCGGCTCCAGATCGGCGACGAGGCGTGGAATCTCGCCCTCCGAGAGCGGCTTCCCGCGAAGGTCCTGGAGCCGGTTCCCTCCTGAGCTGCGGCCGCTCCTCCCGCTCGCCCGCGCTCCGTGCGATATTCCCGGAACCGCAAACCACGGAGAGACCGTCGATGAAAACCCGGCTCCTCGTCTCGGTACTGATCGTCTCGGGAGTACTCCAGGCCCGACTGACCGCCGCCCAGATCATCGTCATCGGCGAGGATCGTCGCGCGTCCGCGTCCGCCTTCGTGTCATCCGGGAAGGACTTCGATCAGGAGCAGCACTCGGAGGTCGCCCCGGACGCGGGACCGTTCGACGTGTCCCTGTTCGCCGACGCCGCGATCACGGACGCCAATGCGAGCGCAAGCGCCAGCCAGATCTCGGTGATCGCCACGAGCTTCCTCCGCGCCGAAGGAACCGCCACCGGAGTCGCGGAGGTCTTCGTGGAGGACGCGACGGCTTACGGGGCTTCCCAGTCCAACGTCGCGATCCGATTCGTGCTGGCACAGCCGGCCGCCTTCTCCCTCGTGGGTTTCATCGAGGGTGAAGCCAACGCGACGATGACCGTACAGCTGTCGCGGCCGTTCGAGACCGTCGCGTGGTACAGCGCGACCGACGAGCGAATCGACCTGAACCAGGACGGTGCTCTGGAGGCGGACACCTACGATCTCAACGTCACCTGCTCGGCGGTCGCGGCGGTGTTCTCACCCGGCGCCGCCCAGCAGGGAACCGGCCGCTACGATGTCCTCATGGCCCTCGGCCAGAGCACGGATGCCCCGGTTCTCGCGGCCCCGTCCGTCCGGGCGTTTCCGAATCCGTTCCGCGAAAGCACCCGTTTGACGATTCCCGACGGCACGCGTGAAGTCCGGATCGTGGACGCGCGGGGCCGACTCGTGCGCACGCTCTCCGCTTCGTCCACCGTGCTCTTCGACGGTCGAGACGCCGGGGGGCGTCCGCTCGCAAGCGGCGTGTACTGGGTCACGCTGATCGGGGCGGAGGATCCGCAGGCGGTCAAGCTGGTTCGCCTGCGGTAGTCACCGGCGACGCTTCGCCGAGCTCCGCCTCCTCCTCTTCGCCGCGGCCTTTCGGGTGCTCTTGCGCGCGGTCTTCTTCTTCGCCGCTTTCTTCGTTCCCTTGGCTCCCTTGCGGGCAGCTTTCTTCTTCGCCGCTTTCTTCGGTGTGCGCTTGCGCGCAGCTTTCTTCTTCGCAGCCCTCGTCCTGCTTCTCGGCGCGGCCTGCTCGGCTCCGGTGGGGTGGTCGCCCGGTGAAAGGAGCTCGATGTCGAGCGCCTGGGTCACGAAGTGGATCGGGTTGATGATCGTGGTCCCGGGTTGTTCCTCGGTGCCCTGCGAGCCGCCGAAGAGCAAGCCGATGCACGCTCCGTCGGAGTCGTAGACGAGCGATCCCGAGTCGCCGCCGCTCGAGAACTCCTCCTCGCTCGGGGCCTGCGACACGATGATCTGGTCCACGAACGTAGCCTTCTGGAACAGGCTGTACTTGACCTGGACGGTGCCGAAGAGAGCCTGCACGAAGCCCTGCGTGTGCTCGGTAGTGCGGCCGGTCTTCTGGACGAACTCACCGAGGTCGCTCTCGTCAAGGCGACGGGGGGCCACCGGAAGCCCGGGGCCGACATCCACCGTATTCCAGAGAACGTCGCCCGGGTCGGGCGTCGCGATCGCGCAGTCCACCCGGTTCTCCGCGCCCGGCGCGAAGTCGATCGGGGCGAAACGCGTGAGCCGGGCAATCCGGTCCCGCGGATCCTGGCCGCCGTCGGCGGGGCCCGGTTGAAGGACCGGGTCGCCGATCGTGGCGTCGTTGGACTCCGCGAGCACGTGATTGTTCGAGAGGATGACCACATCGCCGGTCACCCGGTCGCGGACGAGACCGCCGAGCGTCCCCGCCGTGATGTTCACGTGCCCCACGCTGATGCCGCTCCGGGCGGGGCGTTCGCGCTGCGTGTACTCCAGCGCGTTGAAGCGGGCCGCCTGCACGTCCGTGATGAACTCGAGCACTCCGCCCTGGGCACGATCGTCGGGGACGCTGAGCGTCCGCGGAATGCGGTTCGAGAGCGGAAGCCGGCGGAGCGAGAGCTTCTCGTTCACGTAGACCACGATCGCGAGGTCTTTGAGGTTCTTGCCGGCGGTGCGCTTGCGGCCGATTGCAAAGCCGTTGATGCAGTCGCAGTGAAGAAGCTGCAGGAACTGGTTGACGCCTCGGACGAGGCGCTTGTGGTCGCGGAACGATGCCCGTGCCATCACTTCCCTCCTATCCCATCCACCCGCGGCACGGCCGAACCCGCCGGGTTCAGCGCGCCCGGAACTCTGACGTCAGCTGGACTTCCACCGGGAAGCCCTCGATCTCCTCGGGCAGGTCGCTCGGACGCTGCCCGCTCCTGGTGTAGACCACGATGCAAAATCCTTCCGGATCCTGCGAGGACCGGCCGATCGCGACTCCGATCACGGACTCGATCTCCATCAGGCGCGCCCGATGGCGATCGAGTGCATCCTTGATCACGGACATGTCGGGCTCACGAACATGGTTCTTCCCAAAGAATTCCGCACACATCGAACATCGGCAAGGATCTGCCAAGGATCAAGGCAAATCAGCCACCGACGGCGTCCGTCGCTCAGTGCTTGTGCAGATCCTTGTGCATGATCCGCCGGAACTCGGTGATCTGCTCAGGCTTCGAGAGACTGGACAGGCGCGTCGCGAGATCCCGGTCGCTTTCCTGCCGGAGCTTCTCCGCCACGAGATCGATCCAGACGGGCGCGAAGCCGCGCTCCTCCAGGAACGCTCGTCGCGCCAGCAGCCGCTCCGCCGCTTCGGCGGCACTCGCGGGGAGAGTCTCGAGCGAGTCCGTCACGCCCGCGCCACGACCTCCACCATGGTCGACCTCGAGCGACTTCGCGCGGTCCAGCGCTTCGTCCCGAGACAAACCATCCGCGACGCACAGCGTGACCGCCGCCAGCAGCAGGTGCGGAAATGCGCTTCCGTCGGGACTGCGAAACTCGACCGTGGCTTGGGAGCGCGCGTCCGGCGGCGGGCCCGACTCCGACGGATTCATGGCCTGGTCCATCCTGGTCGCGGTGCGGAAATCGAGCGGGATCCGGATGAGGCTGGAGCGATCGTGGCGTCCCCAGCAGACGTGAGTCGGCGCTTCCTGCCCCGGGACGAGGCGCAGATAGCTGGAAGCGACCGTGTTTCCGAACGCCGTGAGGGCGGGCGCCTCGCCCAGCAGACCGCCGATCAGCCGGAGGGCATCCTCGGAGAGTTCTCCATCGTCGTCGCGCATCGTGTTGCGTCCGTCCCGCTCCAGGGCCAGGTGAAGGTGCATTCCGCTGCCGGCCATCCCCGGCTCGAGCTTCGGCGAGTACGTGACGGACGCGCCGTACCGGTCGGCGATCACCCGGATCAGCCAGCGGGCCACCGACACCCACGTGCCCAGGTCCTCCACCGGGACGAGTGAGAGCTCGAGCTCGTACTGCTCGGCGCGATGTCCTTGGAGCTCCGGATTCTCGGACTCGATCTGATCCAGGTAGCCGACCTCGCCGTGGCAGTACTTGACGCTCCCGGTCACCTCGCTGACGACGCGGAGGATCTCGTCCGCGACGTCTCGGCCGTGCAGGTACGGTTCGGCCTGGTGGTAGTTGCGCTGTGCCTTGCCGGTGAAGCGATCGTCGCCTCGTTCCATGATGAGATAGAACTCCAGCTCCGCGAGGGCGCGAAGCGTGGCGCCCGTCGAGGTTCGAAGGTTCTCCACCGCCGCGGCCAGCAGGTTGTCCGGAGTCACCGGACATGGTGAACCGTCGCGACCGGCGAACCGGCAGACGATGTCCATCTCGTCGGCCGCCCACGGATTCCGGAACGCCCACCGGTAGACGGGAACGACGTACAGGTCGCTTCCGGAGGAGTCGAAGAGGCCGGGGAACAGACTGGACCCATCGACGCGCTCACCGAAGGCTAGAACGCGCTCGAGATGCTCGGGATCCACGATGGGTATGCGCAATTCGCGGAGCTTGCCGTCGAACCCGGGGTAGCGGAGGTTGATCACGCGGATGCCGTCTTCCAGCACGAAGCGCACGAGATCCTGCCGCTGCCACCGGTCGGGCGGCTTCCGAAGGCGCCGGACGAGCGGGCGCACGTCGTGGACGGGCTCTTCCATGATCTCTGTTTAGCGGAATCGGGCGTGCCCGACCAGGCTGAACGCGAGGAAGGCACTACCAGGGCATGTCGAGCATATGGCCCGGGGATGTGGCAATCTACTCGGGCTGATGTTCTCGTGATCGGAGAGAGCGGAAGGGAGGCAACCACATGGACTCGGCCATTCGCTCCCGCATTACCGGTGTCGGTTCGTACGTACCACCACGGGTCGTCACGAACCAGGAGCTCACGGAGTACATGGACACCTCTGACGAGTGGATCGTCGAGCGGACCGGCATTCACACTCGCCATTGGGTGGATCCGGAGACGTCGACCTCCGACCTGGCCCTGGAGGCGGCTCAGCGCGCGCTGGCCGCCGCTGGCGTGGACGGACCCGACCTCGACATGATCATGCTCGCCACGCTGAGTCCGGATCACCAGTTTCCGGGAACGGCATGCTTCCTCCAGGCCAAGATGGCCTTGCCCGGAGTCCCGGCTCTGGACGTGCGTCAGCAATGCAGCGGTTTCATCTATGCGATGGCGATCGCCGACCAGTTCATTCGCGCCGGTACGTATCAGAAGGTGCTCATCGCCGGCGCCGAAGTTCATTCGAAGGGGCTCGAGCTGAGCACGCGAGGCCGCGACGTCAGCGTGTTGTTCGGCGATGGAGCGGGCGCGGTCGTCGTGGAAGCGGCTCAGGTCACCGATCCCGAGCGCGAGCCCCACGTCTTTTCCACCCACCTCCACGCCGACGGGACCTTCGCCAAAGAGCTCTGGCTCGGCGCACCCGGGATGGGGTACGTGGGACCGTACGTGAACGAGGGGGCGTTCGAGCGAGGCGAGCAGTACCCGCAGATGAACGGGCGCACGGTCTTCGTCCACGCCGTGAAGCACATGGCCGAATCCGTGATGGAAGCCCTCGACGCCAACGGCGTGGAGCTCGAGGACGTAGAGCTGTTCTTCTTCCATCAAGCGAACCAGCGCATCAGCGAGGCCGCCGCGCATCGACTCGGCATTCCCGGCGACAAGGTGTTCAACACGATCGACCGGTTCGGAAACACGACGGCGGCTTCGATCCCCATCGGCCTGGACTGCGCCGTTCAAGCGGGCAAGTTGCAGCCCGGCATGCTGGTCGCCTGCGCGGCGTTCGGCAGCGGGTTCACCTGGTGCTCTCTGCTGCTCCGGTGGTGATCCGGGAGGTCGGCGAATCCGTTTCGAGCCGGTGGAGGCGCCGTCGTGAACTCGCATGAGGGCCGGCCCGAGATCGCCAGGGCGCCTCCCCTTGACGACATCCGGATATCTGCATATCTAATACCGGACCCGGTACTCGTGAAAGGGCCCGGAGATGTCGGAAGCGATCCCACAGGCAGCTATCGAAAGGCTGGTCAACGACTTGGAGCTGGCCGAGCAGCGTGCGGAGATCCTCCGGGCGCTGGGGAACCCGGTCCGTCTCCGCCTCGTGGCGCGGCTCTGCTTCTCCCAGGAGAGAACGGTCAGCGAGCTCTGCGACGAGCTCGGCCTCGCCCAGTCCACGGTGTCCCGGCAGCTGGGGGCGCTTCGGCTCCTGGGCCTCGTTCGCTGCCGGCAGGACGGCGGCTTCCGGTTCTACTCGCTCGCCCTTCCCCAGGTCGTGTCGCTCATTGAGTGCCTGGCCACGTGTCGGCCGGACTTGCCCCACCTGTAGAGGAAGAAAGGGTCGCGGAAGATGGGGGTCACACGGCGTCAGTTCCTCAAGATCGGCGGAGCCGCCGCCGGCGCCAGCGTCGGCTCCGGGCTCGTCACGGACTGGTGGGGTCTCGATCCGGACGTCGTCCACGATCCGGCCACCGACGGCGACCGAATCGTCCCCACGTTCTGCGAGATCTGCTTCTGGAAGTGCGGCGTCCTCGCCCACGTGAAGGACGGCCGCGTCACGAAGATCACCGGCAATCCCGAGCATCCTCTCTCCCGGGGCCGACTCTGCCCCCGCGGCACCGGTGGCACCGGTCTCCTCTACGATCCGGATCGGCTGAAGAAGCCGCTCCTTCGCCGAGAGAAACGTGGCGCGCAGTCCTTCGAGGCAGTCAGCTGGGACGACGCACTCGACACCGTCGCGGAAGGGATGCTGAAGATCCAGGAACGCTACGGACCCGAGGCACTTGCCCTCTACAATCACGGCTACGGGGCGAGTTGGTTCAAGCACCTCCTTCGCGCCTACGGTTCTCCGAACATCGCCGCCCCTTCCTATGCCCAGTGCCGCGGACCTCGTGAGGTCGGCTTCCAGCTGACCTTCGGCGCCGGGGTCGGTTCTCCCGAGAAGACCGACATGGCGAACTCGCGGGTCATCACCCTGATCGGTTCGCACCTCGGCGAGAACATGCACAACACCCAGGTCCAGGATCTCGCGACCGCGCTCGATCGTGGCGCCGAGCTCGTGGTCGTCGATCCGCGCTACTCCACCGTCGCCGGCAAGGCGCGCTACTGGCTCCCGATCAAGCCCGGCACCGACCTCGCGCTGCTCCTCGCATGGATGCACGTGATCGTGAAGGAAGGGCTCTACGACCGCGATTACCTCGACCGGTACGCCATCGGCCTCGACGAGCTGAAGAAGCACCTCGAGGACAAGACTCCGGAATGGGCGTGGGTGCAGACGACGATTCGGCCCGAGACGATCGTGGAGACGGCGCGCTTTCTCGCCGGCGCGCGGCCAGCGTCCCTCGTTCACCCGGGGCGCCACGTCACGTGGTACGGCGACGACACGCAGCGGAGCCGGGCCATCGCGATGCTGAACGCGCTGCTCGGTTCCTGGGGACGGCGCGGGGGATTCGTCTTCCCGAATCAGATCTCGCTCCCGAAGTACCCGTACACGGCCTACGGCAAGAACCCGCCGCTTCCCGCTGACACCCCCAGGGGCACGGTCTACCCGCTCGCGGACGCGACCCTCGCCTCGGGAATGTGCGACGCGAGCATTCCGGGCACGGCCGACTACGACATCAAGGGATGGATCGTCTACGGCTCGAATCTCCTGCAATCCCTGCCCGATCCGGAGAAGACGAAGCGGGCCCTGCAGGAGCTCGACCTCGTCGTCGTGGTGGACGTGCTGCCGGCGGAGATCGCGGGCTGGGCCGACGTGGTGCTGCCCGAGTGCACGTACCTCGAGCGGTGCGACGAAGTACACACGCCGGCCTATCAGGAGCCCTTCCTCGCGGTGCGCCAGCCGGTCGTCCCGCCCATGTACGACACGAAGCCAGGCTGGTGGATCGCGCGCGAGATCGCCCACCGGATCGGTCTCGCGGACTACTTCCCCTGGGAAGACAGCATCGAGTACGCGAAGCAACGCGTGAAGTCCGGCGGCTTCGACTGCGACGTGCTCATGGAGAAGGGAGTCGTCGTCGCCGACGCCGGGCCGGTCACGATCGAAGAGGGACTCGAACCCGACTTCCCCACCCCTTCCGGCAAGATCGAACTCCATTCCGAGCAGCTCGCGGACGCGGGCTTCGATCCCGTGCCGAACTTCACGGCCCCCGAGGAACCGCCGCCGGGACACTTCCGGCTCCTCTTCGGACGGGCCCCGGTCCACACCTTCGGCCGGACCACGAACAACCGCTTCCTCTCCGAGGTCTACGACGAGAACGAGATCTGGGTGAACGCGCGCATGGCCGAGGAGCTCGGCCTCGAGAACGGCGAGCGTGTGACGCTGGTGAACCAGGACGGCGTGCGCTCCGAGCCGATCCGTGTGAAGGCCACCCAGCGAATTCGGTCCGACTGCGTGTACATGGTGCACGGCTACGGGCACAGCGCGAAGGGATTGCGGTTCGCGCGTGGTCGTGGCGCGGATGACAGCAAGCTCGTCACACGCTACCGCACGGATCCGATCATGGGGGGCACGGGAATGAACGTGAACTTCGTGCGGATCGAGAGAGCCGGGGTACCGGCATGAGCGCGCGGAGGAAGCGCCACGCGATGATCGTCGACACGACTCTCTGTGTCGGCTGCCAGGCGTGCGTCCTGGCCTGCAAGGCGGAGAACGACGTTCCGGACGGGTACTGCCGCGATTGGATCGTGGAGGAAGTCCGAGGCGAGTTCCCCGGGTTGCAGGCGGAGATCCGCTCCGAGCGCTGCAACCATTGCAGCCATCCCCCCTGCGTCACGGCCTGCCCCACCGGGGCGAGCCACGTGAACGAGGGGGGTACGATCCTCGTCACCCACGACAAATGCACCGGCTGCAAAGCCTGTATCTCCGCCTGCCCCTACGACGCCCGCTTCGTGCACCCGAACGGATACGTGGACAAGTGCACGTTCTGTCTGCACCGCGTGCAGCGCGGCCAGCTTCCGGCCTGCGTCGAGGTCTGCCCGACCTCTTGCCTCCACTTCGGCAACCTCGAGGATCCGGCTTCCGACGTCGCCCGGCTCCTGCGCACCCGACCCTGGAAGGTGAATCAGCCCGAGACCGGCTGCGAGCCGAACGTCTTCTTCCTGACCGGGAGGGAGCGTCATGCGTAGCGTCACCGAGCTCCTCGAGGTCGTTCACGGACGGCACAACGAATTGATCGATCCCGGCCTCCACGTATGGGGCTGGGAGATTCCGGTCTATCTCTTCCTCGGCGGGCTCGCGGCGGGGCTCCTGATTCTGCCGGCCGCCCTCGAGTGGCGGCGCGAGCGGGAAGGCGACGATCAACTCGCGACGGCCGTGCGCTGGGCTCCGCTCATGGCCCTCGGGATGATCTCGATCGGGATGCTCGCGCTGTTTCTCGATCTCGAGTTCAAGCTGCACGTGTATCGCTTCTACCTCTCGTTCGAGGCAGCGAGCCCCATGTCCTGGGGCGCCTGGATCCTTCTCCTCGTCTACCCCGTCGGCTGGTTTCTCGGGATCGGCCTCACGAACTACCGGGAACGGGCGCGCCTCGGGCGCGGTTGGACGCGCACCGTGGTCGAGCTCACGGCGCGCGTGTTCCGAAATCACCGTGAGGTGGTGCTGGCGGGAAACGTCGTCGCGGGCGTGGCGCTCGGGACGTACACCGGGCTCCTGCTCGGAGCACTCGCCGCCCGACCGCTCTGGAACAGCACGATCCTGGGTCCGCTCTTCCTCGTGTCCGGCCTCTCGACGGCGGCCGCCTGGCTCTCGCTCTTCCGTCTTCCCGAAGCGCTCCACCTCCGGCTCAGCCGCTGGGAGATGGGACTTCTCGGAACCGAGGCGGCGTTCCTCGCCATGTATCTGCTCGACCTCGCAACCGGAGCGCGAGCGAGCGCCGCCGCGGCCCGCGTCCTTCTCGGCGGGCCGTGGACCGGGCCGTTCTGGTCCGTCGTCTTCGGAATGGGGCTCGCGGTCCCCTTCGCCCTGAAGTGGGTGGAGACGACGCGCCACCAACGGCCCGCGCTCGCCGCTCCCGTCCTGGTTCTCCTGGGGGGCTTGGGTCTCCGCTGGATCCTGGTCGCGGCCGGACAAACCGCCTCGTACGCGATGTTGCCGTAGGAAGGAGCTTCGACATGCGCCCTCGACCTTTCTGGAATCCTTACCTGGCCGGCGTCGTGCTCGGTGTCGTGCTCCTCGCCTCGTTCCTCGTGATGGGCTGGGGGCTCGGCTCGTCCGGCGCGGTCACGCGCTTCGGAGTCGGCGCCGCCCACCTGATCGCTCCCGAGGCCGTCGAGTCGAACGACTACTTCGCTCGTTACCTGGGAGACACGCACATCCTCGACGACTGGCTCGTCTTCCTCGTGCTGGGCGTCTTCCTCGGCGGGCTCTTCGGGGCCTACACGGGAGGGCGACTCCGCTCCGAGGTGGTGCGAGGCGAGGTGTTCGAGCGACAGCGCGGAAGCGGCGGAGGCCCTCGTCGGTTCGGCGTCTCCCCCCGCACGCGCCTCGCGCTCGCGCTCTCGGGCGGCGTGATCATGGGGATCGCGGCCCGCCTGGCTCGCGGCTGCACGTCTGGACAGGCGCTCACCGGCGGCGCGCTGCTCTCGGTCGGCGCGTGGGTCTTCATGTTCGCGGTGTTCGCCGGAGGCTACCTCGTGGCTCCGCTCGTGCGGAGGCAGTGGCGATGAACGAGCTCCCCCTCTACATGAAGGATGCGTTCGGTCATCCCGCGGGTCTCGTGATCGCCACCGCGCTGGGTTTCGCGTTCGGCTTCGTGCTCGAAAGATCGGGATTCGGACGCGCGTCGATCCTCGCCGCGCAGTTCTACTTCACGAACCTTCGCGTCCTGAAGGTCATGTTCGCCGCCATCGTCACGGCGCTGCTCGGCATCACGATCCTCTCGGGGCTCGGCATCCTCGATCTCGAAGCGATGCGCGTCCCGGAGACGTGGCTCTGGCCGCAGCTCGTCGGCGGGCTCTTGCTCGGCGCCGGCTTCATCATCTCGGGCTACTGCCCGGGAACGGGCGTCGTGGCCCTGGCGTCGGGAAAGTGGGACGGGCTCGTGGCGATCGTCGGGGTGATGCTGGGATCGGTGGCGTTCGGGTTCGCGTATCCGTTCCTCGCCGGTTTCTACACGAGCGGCCACCTCGGAGTCCTGCGGCTCCCGGAGCTTCTCGGTTTACCGCAGGCGGTCGTGGCGGCCGCCGTGGTGCTCATGGCGCTCGGGATGTTCGCGGGCGGCGAGATCGTCGAGAGGAAGTTCGGACCGCGCGGCAACCGCCGGCTCGAACGTCCGAGATCGGGCGATCCAGTCCATCGGCGCCGCGTGTTCGCAGGGCTGTCCGTGGCGATGGGGCTCGGTGTCCTGACGCTCTTGGCCCCGAAGGCGGCGACCGTCGAGGCGTCGCGCGGATTCGGCTCGATGAGCGCGCGCGAGCTCGCGACCCGTCTCGTGGAGGATCCGTCGAGCGTGTGGCTGGTCGATCTTCGGGACGAAACGGAGAGCCGGATTCCCGGCGCGATTCCCTTGGCGGGAGACGACACAGCGCTACTGGCTGATCTTCCCTCGACTCGCTCGCTCGTCCTCTACGCGGAGGCCGACCCCGAGGTACCTGCCTCTGCGCACCACTTCGACGGAGATGTCTTCGTTCTCGAGGGCGGGTACCGGGCCTTCGCCAGAGAGATCCTCGAGCCGCCGGTTCTCTCTCCGGAAGCCACGGCGCACGACGTCGACGATTACCGGCTACTCTCCGCGCTACACGCGTACTTCACGGGAGCGTCGGTCGTCGAGGCGCCACCGGCCGTGACCCCGAGGAAGTTGCAACGGAAGACACCCAAGAAGGGCGGCGGCTGTTGATCGCCGTGTCAGGCAAGGAGGTGCCGTCATGCTGCAGGCCACGGTGAAGAGAGTCGAGGGGTACAGCCTCCTCGGCAAGTCGAACAGCAACCACTGGATTCCGATGGACGGCCCGAAGAAGATCGGGGCCGAGGACGCGGCCGCTCGCCCGAAGGAGCTCCTGCTCCTGGCGCTGGGAGGGTGCACGGCCTTCGACGTCGAAATGATTCTCCGCAAGCGACGCGTGCAGCTCGATCGGTTCGACGTCGAGCTCGAAGCCGACGAAGCCGGCGATCACCCCATGGTCTTCACGGAGGTCCGGATGACCTATCGCTTCGAGGGCGAACAGGTGCCGGCGGCCGACGTCGAGCGAGCGATTCGGCTCTCGGAGGAGAAGTACTGCTCCGTGAGCGCGATGCTCCGGAAGGCGTTCCCGATCCGGTGGAGGGCCACGATCAACGGCGACGAGGTCCTCACCGGCCCGGCGCCCCCGGAGCCCGACATGATGCGACTCGCGGGCCCGGCCGCGTAGCCTACCCGCGCGCCACGACGACCGCCGTGGCGTCATCGGGGTTCGGCCGCCCGCCCGCGTGCCGCTCCGCGTCGTCGAACAGATCCCGGAGAATCTCGGGCCCCGTCCGGTCGAGGTCGCGCCGGACCGATCGCTCCACGCCCTCCTCACCGAAGAAGCCGCCGGACGGATCGAGCCGCTCCAGCAGGCCGTCCGTCACCGCGACGAAGACCTCGCCCGGGTGCAGCCGCGCCCAGCCGCTCCGGAAAACGGCCTCCGGCACGGGCCCGAGGATCGTCCCCCCGAGCTCCAGTCGCCGGGCGGGTCCCGCCCCGATGATGAGAGCGGGCGGGTGTCCCGCGTTCACGTAGGTGATCGTTCCGTCCGAGTCCAGCTCACCCGCGAACAGCGAGACGAACCGGCTGGACAGACGGCTTCGCGCGATCACGCGATTGAGCCGCGAGACCACGTGCGAGAGCTTGAGGCCGCCATCGCACCCCATCCGGAATCCGGTCACCACGTCACGCGCGAGCAGCGCCGCGCTCAGCCCGTGGCCGCTCGCGTCCCCCACGGTGACAGCGAGGGTATCCGCGTCTCCCGAAAAGAAGTCGTAGAGATCTCCGCCGACCGCCTCGGCCGGGACCGAGCGCGCAGCGAGGGTGAAGCCCCGAAACTCCGGTAACGGCTCGGGGAGGAGGCTCCGCTGGATCTCTGCGGCCTGCTCGATGTCCGATTTGAGATCGCGCAGGCGCGTGCGGAGGTTGATCGCGTTCCGTAGCGTATTGAGCGTGAAGTCGAGGTTGTCCCGCTCCCACCCGGAGCGCAGTCCGAACGCCACGATCCGGCGTGGCTCCCCGCGAAGCAGCAGCGCCGCGGACTCCCGCCCGCAGCCGATCCGCTCTTCGAGCTCGCGCTGAATGCCTTCGGCCGATTCCTCGAAGATGTAGACGCCGTGCTCCAGGACGCGCTGGATGGGCGGATACTCCTGCGGGACGAGGAGCTCCTCGTCGCCTGCGGTCGAGGTGCCCGCTGCGAGGAGGAACCCGTCCATGTCCTCTTCGTAGAGGCGCCAGCTCTCCAGGAAGAGCGTGGAGCCGAAACGCTCCACGATCTGCCGGGCCACCTCGGCGAATCCCTCCGTGGTGCCGGCCGCCGGCGCCTCGTGGAGGAGCTGCTCCAGATCGCGATAGAACTGCTTCGGCTGGAAATCCTGCACATAGCCGGTATCCGGCATCGGCTCCTCCGGTGGAAGGGGATCGAGCCTCCAGGATGTCGCGATCGGTTGAAGTCGACCAGGGGCCGCCGGTGAAGATTCGCGGTGGCCGGCGGCTGAACCTGGGCGGACGAAGAAAAGCGTTCAGAGATGACCGAGATCATGCCCGATTTCATGACCCGATATACTTTTAACCTGGTCAAGGAGTGGCCCCCACCGGCGCTCCCTGACCCCGGGGCAAGCGCTCGCGGCGGACTCCGGGGATTGGTGGGACCACCAGGAGATGACGACCATGGGAAGAGGGCCCACGGTCGAAGCGATCCGTGACTTCCTGGGAAGTGGACACATCTTCACGTCGGCCGTCGACGAGCTGATGCGGGAGCAGTTGCGGGCCGTCTCAGACGCCTCGGTCACGGTGGCCCAGCTGAGGTTGCTCCTCTTCGTCTCCCGCACCCACTCGCAGACGCTCCACGCGGTCGCCCGCTTCCTGGGAGTGAGTGACGCCGCCGCGAGCAAAGGCGTGGACCGCCTCGTGCGCTGCAACCTATTGCGCCGAGTCGAGGCGCCCCTCGACCGCCGGGCGATCCACCTTTCTCTGACGGAGGGTGGTCGACGCCTGATGAAGCGCTTCCGCGCGGCCAGGAATCGCGCGCTGACGACCCTGTTCCGAGAGTACTCCGACGGCGACCTGCGTCGAATCTCGGATCAGCTGGACCATCTATCCGCGACGATCATCGTCCGCGAGGAAGATCGAGAGACCATCTGCTCTCGCTGCGGAATCTATTTCCGAAGCAGGTGCCTGCTGCGGGAGAGGGAGAACCGGACTTGCGCGTTCCACCTCTCTCGTCGCGACAGCCACGAGCCCATCGTTCTCGCCCCTGATGTCGTGTCGAACGATGCGGCCTTCGGCTCGAGGAAGGAAGCCGACCACGATGAAACCCACGATCAGAACTGAGGCCGACCGGGACCCCGGGTTCACGAGCTGGATCGGGAGCCTCCCCGCCGCGACCGGGGTCGCCCAGTGCATTCACTGCGGGCTGTGCGCCGGCAGTTGTCCCCTCGCGACTTACATGGACAGGAGCCCCCGCCAGCTCCTTTACCTCGCGAGAGAGGGCTTCAAGGAAGACGTCCTGAAGAGCTTCACCATCTGGCTGTGCACCAGTTGCTACACGTGCACGGTGAGGTGCCCCCGGGGAATCAAGGTGACGGAGCTCATGTACGCGCTGAAGCGAAAGGCCATCGAGGAAGGGCTCTACCCGAAGCGGTTCGCCATCCCGATCCTGGCGCGAGAGTTCCGCAAGATGATCCTCGCTCGGGGTCGCGTCACCGAATCCCGTCTCGTCCTGAAGCTCATCTTGAGGACGAACGTGATGAGACTCCCGCGCATGTTCCGCATGGGGCGGGATCTCCTGAGAGCGGGGCGCTTCAGCCTGGGGGGCGAGTCGATCAAGGGGCGTGAGCAGCTCGTGAAGATCCTCGACGCGGTCGAGCAGGAGAAGGAGATGGCGGCATGAATCGGTATCTCTATTACCCCGGCTGCTCCGTCAAGGGCACCGCGAAACCGTACGAGGAATCGCTTCTTGCGGTATTCGAGGCTCTGGACGTCCGGCTGGACGAGCTCGACGACTGGAACTGCTGCGGCGCCACGGCCTACATGTCCATCGACGAAACCCAGGCGGTGGCCCTGGCGGGAAGGAACCTCGCGCTGGCCGAGCAGGACGGTCTGGACCTCGTCACCCCCTGCAGCGCCTGCTACCTGGTTCTCCTGAAGACTCGGAACCAGCTCCAGGACGACCCCGAGCTTCGCACGCGCGTGACGGGCGCGATGCAGAGGGCCGGCCTCGGGTACGAAGGTACCGCCCGGGTCAGACATCCCATCGACGTCCTCGTGAACGACATCGGACTGGACGCGATCTCCGCGCGCGTGACCGCGCCGCTCGAGGGTGTGAGGGTCGCGCCCTACTACGGATGTCAGATCGTTCGCCCCTACGCGCTCTTCGATTCGCAGGAAGATCCGCAGACGATGGACAGGATTCTGGAGGCCGCGGGGACCACGGTCGTTAACTACCGGTTCAAGACCCGTTGCTGCGGGGGGAGCCAGACGGGGACGCTGCCGGATATCGGCCTGCATCTCGTCTATGGTCTTCTCAAGGAAGCACTGAACCAGTCCGCCGACATGATCGCCACGGTCTGCCCCCTCTGCCAGTTCAACCTCGAGGTGCACCAGAAAGAGATTCAGCGTCTCTACGGAATCGAGCCGTTGCCGGTCGTCTACTTCACCCAGCTCCTGGGACTGGCCCTGGGCGTACCGACACGAAAGCTGGGGCTGCACCGCTGCATCGTCCCGGCCGAGCCCGTGTTGATGAGGAGGGTCGCACATGTCGGCTGACCATGGAAACGGCGACCGGGCACTCGACCAGGGTCCTCCCAAGATCGGCGTCTACGTCTGCCATTGCGGCACCAATATCGCCGGCGTCGTCGACGTAGAGCGGGTGGCGAAGTACGCGGCCACCCTTCCGGGCGTCGCGCTGTCCCGGGACTACAAGTACATGTGCTCCGATCCGGGGCAGGAGCTCATCAAGCAGGACATCGAGGAACACGCACTCAACCGCATCGTGGTCGCCTCGTGCTCGCCCTGCCTGCACGAAAAGACGTTCCGCAACGCCACGAGCGAAGGCGGTCTGAACCCCTTCTTCTTCCAGATGGTCAACATCCGGGAGCACGACAGCTGGGTTCACTCGGATCGCGAGGAAGCCACGGCCAAGGCGGAGGATCTGGTGCGCGCCGCCGTCGCGCGGGTCGCGCGTCACAAACCGCTCGAGCGGCGTCGCGTTCCCGTCAATCCCAATGCGCTCGTCGTGGGAGGAGGCATCGCCGGGATTCAGGCGGCGCTCACGCTCGCCAACGCCGGGAAGCACGTTTACCTGGTGGAGAGAGAGCCGAGCATCGGCGGACACATGGCGAAGTTCGACAAGACCTTCCCCACTCTCGACTGCGCCGCCTGCATTCTCACCCCCAAAATGACCGAGGTGAAATCGCACCCGAACATCACGCTCTGGACCTACTCGGAAGTCACCACGGTCGAGGGTTACGTGGGCAACTACCACGTCACGGTGAAGAGGAAGCCCCGCTACGTCATCGAGGACCTCTGCGTGGGTTGCGCGGAATGCGTGGAGGCCTGCATCTACAAGAAGGGCAAGTACTCGGACGATTTCAACCTGGGTCTGAGCAAGCGCAAGCCGATCTACCTCCCCTTTCCGCAGGCCGTGCCGCCGGTTGTCGTCATCGATCGAGGAGCGTGCGTCGAGTTCAAGACCGGCAAATGCGCGAAGACCTGCGTGGAGGTCTGCGGGGAACGCGAAGCGATCGACTTCGAACAAGTCGAGAGTGTGGAGACCGTCGACGTCGGGGCGATCATCCTGGCCACGGGATTCAAGACTTTCAACCCGCGGCGTACGCCGCACTACGGCTACGGAGTGTACCCGAACGTCTACACATCGCTCGAGGTCGAGCGTCTCGTCAACTCCTCCGGCCCGACGAATGGCGAGGTCCTCATGCGCGACGGTAGCAAGCCCGAGTCGATCGGGATCATCCATTGCGTGGGGAGCCGGAACGCCAACACCAACGCGTATTGCTCCCGAGTGTGCTGCATGTACTCCCTGAAGCTCGCCCATCTCCTCCACGAGAAGACGGATGCGGAGATCTACGAGTTCTACATCGACATGCGCACCCCGGGGAAAGGGTTCGAAGAGTTCTACAACCGCGTGGCCGAGGAAGGAGTCCACCTCATCCGGGGCAAGGTGGCGAGCGTGTCTCCCACCGAGGACGGCGACGAGAAGGTGGCCCTGCACGTCGAGGACACGCTGGCCGGCATGGTGCGGAAGATTCCCGTCGACATGGTCGTTCTCGCGGTGGGGCTCGAGGCGCAGGAGGACGCGGAGGAAGTCCGGCGGCGGTTCAACATCACTTGTTCCAGCGAGGGCTTCTTCCTGGAGCGACATCCGAAGCTGGCCCCCGTGAGCACGTTCACCGACGGCGTTTTCGTCGCCGGTTGTTGCCAAAGCCCGAAGGACATCCCGGACACCGTGGCCCAGGCGGGCGCCGCCGCGGCGGAAACGCTCGCGCTGATCGACGCGGGTCACGTGGAGCTCGAGCCGAACACGGCCTTCGTGACAGAGGAGGAGTGCTCCGGCTGCAAGACCTGCGTCGCACTCTGCCCCTACTCGGCGATCTCCTTCGACGAGGAGAAAAAGGTGGCCGAGATCAACGAGGTGCTCTGCAAGGGCTGCGGGGTCTGTGTCGCCGCGTGTCCGTCCGCGTCCATTACGCAGAACCTCTTCGAAGACGAAGAGATCTTCGAGGAAATCGAGGGGGTGCTCAGTCATGCGTGAGGCGACCCAGAAGCCCGGCGTGTCAAAGCCGGACGCTCACGAGCCGAAGATCATCTGCTTCTTCTGCAACTGGTGCACCTACCTGGCGGCGGATCTCGCGGGCACGTCCCGCATGAAGTATCCGGCCAACGTGCGCGTGATCCGGCTCATGTGCTCCGGGCGATTGGACCCGCAATTCGTTCTCGACGCGTTCGCGAAGGGAGCCGACGGCGTGCTCGTCGGCGGGTGCCACCCGGGCGACTGCCATTATCAAGAAGGCAACTACAAGGCTCTGAGACGTTGCCGTTTTCTGCGGCCGCTCCTCGAAGGCATGGGGATCGACCGGGAACGGTTTCGCCTCGAATGGATCTCGGCGTCCGAAGCCGACAAGCTCCGGGCCGTGGTCGACGAAATGGTCGAGGATTTGCGGGCCTTGGGGGCGCTGAGAATGAGCGTACCGGAAGAGGTCTTCGCCGAGGAGGCGAGCGTGTCATGAGTGAGGCAAAGCCGAAGGTCGGTTTCTACTGGTGCGCGAGCTGCGGTGGCTGTGAGGAAGCGGTCGTGGATCTCGCGGAGAAGATCCTGGACGTCGTCGAGGCGGTCGACATCGTCTTCTGGCCCGTCGCCCTGGACTTCAAGAGGAAGGACGTAGAGGCCATGGAGGACGGCGCCATCCTCGCGACGTTCGTCAACGGCGCCGTTCGCACGACCGAGCAGAAGGAGATGGCGCAGCTCCTGAGGCGGAAATCGCAGCTCCTGATCGCGTTCGGCGCCTGCTCCCACTTGGGAGGCATTCCGGGGCTGGCGAACCTCTGGGACCGCCGGAGCGTGTTCCAAACCGTGTACCGGGACTCCCCCAGCACGGTCAATCCCGAGGGCGTCTTTCCGAAGACGCGATTCGCCGACAACGGCCGCGAAGTCACTCTTCCCGGGTTCTACGACACGGTGAGAACTCTGGATCAAGTCGTGGACGTCGACTACTACGTGCCCGGTTGCGCTCCGACTCCGAAGATCATCCTGCAGGCGCTCGAGGCGCTGCTGAGCGGAGAGCTGCCGCCCAAGAGGACCGTGCTCGCCCCCGACCACGCTCTCTGTCTCGAGTGCCCACGCAAGGACTCGCGTCCGAGCGACCTGGCGATCACGGAGTTCAAGCGACCGCACGAAGTGCTCATCGACGAGGATACGTGCCTGCTGGCGCAAAGCGTGCCATGCATGGGGCCGGCCACCCGC
>JALGZO010000674.1 GCA_025774865.1 bacterium
GCAGGTCTGGCTGGAAAGCCCGGCCGAGTTCGTGACCTACATGGACGTCGATCTCTCGACGAATCTCCGCGCGTTTCCCGAGATGGTGCAACGTCTCCAGAACGGCAGCGACGTCGTGATAGGGTCGCGCCTCATGAAGGGTGCGGACACGACGCGGAGCTTGAAACGTGAGATCCTTTCGCGCGGGTACAACTTGCTCGTCCGTCTCTTCTTCGGGACGAGGTTCTCGGACGCGCAGTGCGGGTTCAAGGGCGTGCGGCGCGAAGTGGTCGAACGCCTGGTCCCGCACGTAGAGGATCGCAAGTGGTTCTTCGATACGGAGCTCCTGGTGCTTGCCGAGAAGTCCGGCCACGCCATCGGCGAAGTTCCGGTCGACTGGATCGAAGACCTCGATACGCGCGTGCGTCTCGTTCGTACCATTTACGACGATCTCGTCGGGCTCTTCCGCCTCCGCGGCAACCTTTCCGGAGTGCTGAGGCGTATCGATGATCCGGGCCGCCCACGCTCCTGACGGTAGCGGGGCGGGCACCCTTCGCGCCGCTCTGGTCGCGTTTCTTCCCCTCGCGCTCGCCGCTGCCCTCACGTGGGTCGCCGGGTCCGGCGATGCCACGTCGTTCGACGACACCGTTCTTCTGCCGCCCGACGACATTTCTATGGGGAGATTCTTCCTCGCACTGATTGTGCTCGCCTTCGGTTACTTCGGCGTCTACTTCGC
The DNA here is from genome assembly GCA_025774865.1 of bacterium. Classification (GTDB taxonomy): domain Bacteria; phylum ARS69; class ARS69; order ARS69; family ARS69; genus JALGZO01. The sequence goes on from JALGZO010000674.1 coordinate 716, forward strand.
GCCGGGGCTTCTCCTGATGCGGGCGCTCGGCTGGCGCGTCGGCAATCCGGTCGGGAATGCGGTCGCGGCGTTCGTGCTGTCGCTCTTCGGCGGATCTCTGGCCTGGATCGGCGCTCAGGCCGTCACCGACGGATTGGCGGGACGGACTTGTCTGTACCTCACGATCGCGTCACTCGACGCGGCGGCACTCCTGGCGGCCGTGTTCCTCGCGCGAGGCGCGCCCGCGCTTCCGACGTTGCCGGCAGAGGCGCGAGGCCGCGGCCGGCGAGAACTCGTGGTGCCGATGCTCGGCGTCCTCTTCGTCCTGGTCGCGGGAGCTTTCCTGATGCCGGGCAAGATCACGACGGAGGCTCTCGAGGGCGACGCCACCGAGGTGAACGGCTTCGCCGCGAGCCTCTTCGATCGGGCGCTGCCGTACTGGGATCTCGAGTCGGGAGTCTGGGGCTTCTACCCGACGTTCATGTTCGTCGCGTACCCGGTCTTCTTTTCGCTCGCACTCCTCGGGCAGAGCGAGGCCGCCGTCCGACTACCGGCGCTCCTCTTTCTCGGAGTGTTGGCGCTCGCGACCGCCGATCTCGCCGCTCGTGGCCGCACGCGCGCCGCCGCCGACTCCTTCGCCGTGCTCGTCCCCGTGCTGGTCGCGGCCTACTTGTCGATGCAGGTGGGTGCGTACTACGCCGGCTACCACCCGTTTCACGGTGACCTCGCATGCTCGCCGCTCGAGGAGTGGATGGTGACGGCGCTCGCGATGTGCGCGGTGGTGCTCGTCCGCGACGGCGCGCCGGGCCTCGCCGCGGTGGCGGCCCTCTTGTCCATCCTCACGTTTCCGAGCGGGCTGATGGTGGTGGGGTTTCTCGGAGTCGCCGGGTTCGTGACGGCCACGAACGCGGAGGAACGCTGGACCGTGTTTCGATGGGGGACCGGACTCGCAGCGTTGCTCGGGGGATGGGCCGCGTTCTTGCTGGTCTACACGCTGGCGCAGGGGACGTTCGGTCCGATGATCGGAGAGTGGTACGCGAAGTACTTCCAGGGCCGGGCGAGCTTCGGCGGAGAGAACCCGGAGCGCATCGTTCGTGCGCTCGGTTGGTACACGCTGCTCGCCGGAGGCCTCCCGGTGGTCGGGCTCGTCGTGGCCATCTGGCGGGGCGATCGCGTGGGGCGCTGGCTCGCGCTGGCCGGCGGCGCCTGGGTGGCGTTCTTCCTCTTCTCGCCGGCGAAGAACATTCACTACTTCATGCCGGCCGCGCTGTTGCCGGTCGCGACCGCACTCCGGACGACCACCTCCGAGCGCAAGCCCCGGTCGTCGCTCGCCGTCGCCGGTCTGCTCTCGGTGTCCGCGATCGTCTGCGTCATGCTCTGCCGTCCGCAGTCGGTTCCCCCGTACACCGCCGACCGCGAGTTCGGGCGTCGTACGGTCTTCCTCGCGGGCACGGTGCGCCAGGCGGTCGACTACTCGAAGGTCATCTTCAACCTGACCGAGCCTCTCTGGCGGTGGCGACCGGGCTCGCCCTGGACGGTGGGGCACCACACGTGGGTTCTGTACGCCGATCGCGGCTTCGACCTCGACCGCGAGTACGACTTCTACATCGGGGAAGGGCCGACACCGGCGCCCGGTCTCGAGGAAGTGACGCGGATCTCGGTGCCGGGAGGCGGATCGGCGGCGCTGTGGGCGCGGGGGGGGCGGGCCGCGATCCGGGAGTGGAAGGCGAAGACGTTTCCTCTTCGGAAGGAACTGAGCCGCTTCAACTTCGATATGGCTCTCTCGGAGCCGGCGCCATGAGGATCTTCGGCTCGCTCATCATCGTCGCGGTGCTGCTGGCCGAGGCAACCGCCGCCGCCTCGGGGTCCACGTACCACCCGACCCCGCTGCTCAAGGCGTATCACGGACTGCACAAGGCCCGGCTCCGCGAGGACGGCTGGGAGGATTTCGTTCGCCAGTTCGACCTGATCCTGGTCTTTCCACCCGTGCCCGCGAAGCAGCTCGCGGCGGTTCGAGCCGTCCATCCGGCCGTGATTCTCCTCGCGTACACGAACTGCCGGTCTCTCCCGTACCAGCGTTATCCGGCCGATTACTGGGCGCGGCTCGACGCGCTTCTCCCGGCCGAGATGCGGGTCCGGAACCCGGGGAGCGGGGATCTGGTCCACGATCCGCACGGCGCGAGCTACTTCGTCATGACGCAGGCCGTCGCGGAATCTCTCGTGGTATTGCACCGCGCTTCACGATGACGTGGCAATGGGACGGTATCTTTCTCGACAATTGCACGCCGACGATTCCCGGGCACATCCTGAAGGCGATCACGTTGCAGACGGAGGAGTTCGATTTCGACAACGACGGGGTGCTCGACACCGTGGAGGATGCGCAGCGGTCCTACGAAACATGGCGCCCCTACTTCACGCGAAGGCTCCGAGAAGAGCTCGGCGACGGCGTCATCCTGATCGCGAACAGCGGCGGCGTCCTCGACGACCCGCAGCTCAATGGAATCTCTCTGGAGGCGATCGGAACCCTCTGGACGGAAGAGGAAGCGACCGACATTCTGGAGCGCCAAAGGGCGGTCGGCCGGAGCCCCTGGCTCGGCATCGGCTGGGTGGAGAACGCCACCGACATCGATCCGACGAGCTCCCTCGCGCGCCGGCTCGACGGCGTGTACTACGGAGTGAAGCGGCAATTCCCGCTCCCGCCCCCCCGATGAGTTCTCACTTCACCCTGAAGCGGACGAATTCGAGCCGCCGGTGTGAAAAGTTCGTAAGGGTATCCACTTATATGAAGATTCGACCCCTGATTGTGCTAGCCTTCGATTCCGGTGTCCGAGCACCGGATCAGGGCGAGAGACACGGCAACTGGTGCAGGCACCTGGTCGTCTCTCGCCCTATCCTTTACCCTCCCCGCGTGACCCGGCCCGTTTCTCTTCCGTCAATTCCATCCACTCGGGTGCTGCCGGTGTGATTGCCGAGAAACGGGATTTGCCGCTCGGCATCTTCGATTCCGGGGTCGGCGGGCTCACGGTCCTGCGAGCGCTCAGGGACGAGCTTCCGTCCGAGTCCTTCGTGTACCTGGGGGACACGGCCCGCCTGCCTTACGGCACCAAGAGTCCCGCGACCGTGACGCGCTACGCCCGGCAGGCCGCGACGGCGCTCGCCGAGCGAGGCATCAAGCTCCTGGTGGTTGCTTGTAACACGGCGTCGGCACTCGCGCTGGACGAGCTTCGCGAGCAATTCCGGAATCTGTCCGTGGTCGGGGTGGTGCGGCCGGGAGCGGAAGCGGCGGCGGCCGCCTCCGTGACCGGGCGCATCGCGGTCATCTCGACCGAGAGTACGGCGGCCCACGGAGCGTACGATCGGGAAATCCGGAGGGTGCGGCCGGAGGCGCACGTCGCGAGCCGCGGGTGTCCTCTGTTCGTCGCGCTCGCGGAAGAAGGCTGGACGAGCGGGGCAATCGCCGAGGCCGTCGCGAAGGAATACCTGGCCGATCTCTTCGGCCGGACCCGAGAAGATGGTCGGCCCGATTGCCTCGTCCTCGGCTGCACGCACTTTCCGCCACTGCGCGAGACGATCCGGCAGGTCGTCGGCGCGGACGTTCAGCTCGTCGACTCGGCCGCGACGACGGCGGCGGTCGTGCGGGTCGAGCTCGAGAGAACCGGCCTCCTCGCCGGGCCGGACGCCACGCCGCGCACGCAGCTGCTGGCGACCGACGCTCCGGAGCGCTTCGCCCGCGTGGCCGCCCGGTTCCTTCCCTCCGACTTCATCCCGGACGAGGTCGAGCTCGTCGACCTTTCGTGAATCACCTCGCGCACGCTCTCGTCGCCGAGCGGGCCGGCGGCTCGATCGTCGGGAACCTGATGGGGGACTTCGTCAAGGGCCGCCCCGAGGACCGGTACGGCGGCGCCCTCCTCGCCGGCATCCGATTGCACCGGCGGGTCGACGCCTTCGCGGACGAGAACGAAGTGTTCGCCCGCAGCCGCACCCGGATCCTCCCTCCCCTGCGTCGCTACGATCCTCCCGCCGCTGCGCCGCTACGCCGGCATCCTCGTCGACATCTTCTACGATCACTTTCTCGCGAAACGATGGACGGAGTTCGCGGACCGACCGTTGCGGGATTTCGCCGACGCGGTGTACGAGGAGCTGCGAACCGCGCACGATGCGCTGCCGCCCCGGATGACCGGGTTCGTGTCGTACATGATCGACACCGATCTGCTCGTCGCGTACCGCGAGAGGGAAGGGATCGCCCGGGCCTTCGCCGGGATGTCGCGGCGGATGCGGCACGAGAATCCGCTGGACCAGGCGATCCGAGAGCTGGACCGCGAGTACGAGGCGCTGGAGAGCGATTTCCTCGAGTTCTTTCCGCAGCTCCTGGCCGCCGTTGACTCCGGCGAAATCCGCCGACTAGCCTGAGGGACCGAAGGAGGCAGGCTGATGCTCGAAGGTCGCGACCAGGCGCTCATCGACTACTACTCGAGACGCGCGCACGAGTACGACCGGATCTACGAGCGCCCGGAGCGGCAGGCGGATCTGGCGGAGCTCCGGCGGACCGTGGTCGGGTGGCTGCGCGGCCGTCGCGTACTGGAGATCGCGTGCGGAACCGGATACTGGACCGAGGTGCTCGCACCGGTGGTGAGCTCCCTCGTCGCGACCGACGCGAGCGCCGGCGTGCTGGAGGTCGCTCGATCACGACTCGCTTCCTCGTCGGATCCGCCCATCTTCCGAGAAGCCGACGCCTTCGATCTCGCCTCCGTCCCCGGCGACTTCGACGCCGTCGCTGCGGGCTTCTGGCTGTCGCACTTGGCCCGCGCCGAGATCCCGCGTTGGCGGGACGCGTTGCACGAGCGACTCGGCGCGGGCGCGCGGGTCGTCCTCTTCGACAACCGTTTCGCGGAGGGCAGCAGCTCTCCGATCTCGCGGTGGGACGAGAGCGGAGACTCGTTTCAAGTGCGCCGCCTCGAGAGCGGCGAGGAGCACGAGGTCCGCAAGAACTTCTTCGAAGAGCCCGAGCTGCAACAGCGGTTCTCGCCGGGCGCGACCGAGCTCCTCGTTCACGAGTCGACGTACTACTGGGCCGTCCGGTACGTGATCGCGGCCCCGAGTTCGACCGCATGAAGATCCAGTTCATTACGACGGGCGGGACGATCGACAAAGTCTACTTCGACGATCGGAGCGAGTACGAGGTGGGCGTGTCCCAGATCCGCGAGATTCTGAGGGGTGCGAGCGTCGCGATCGACTACGACGTTCGGGAGGTGCTGCAGAAAGACAGCCTGCACCTCACCGACGAGGATCGCCGCCTCGTCCGAGCCGCGGTGGAAGAGAGCGTGCCGAACCGGGTCGTCGTGACGCACGGCACCGACACGATGGTCGAGACGGCTCAGGCGTTGAAGCGGATTCCGGGCAAGGTGATCGTTCTCACCGGCTCTCTGATTCCCGCCCGATTCAAGCACACCGATGCCGAGTTCAACGTCGCGGTCGCGGTCGCGGCGGTGCAGTGCCTCGACCCCGGTATCTACATCGCGATGAACGGGCGGATCTTCTCGCCGGACAACGTGCGGAAGAACCGCGAACGGAACTGCTTCGAAGAGATCGAACCCGACCGGAGCGCTACCGGTGAAGAGCCTTGATCGACGTCCAGCTAGTGTCCTCCACCGGGACCGGACCGCAGTTCACTCCCACGTAGGTACAATCGAACCAGAGCTGCGCGTCGCACACGCCGTTCCGGCGCGGCGAGCGGCCCCAGATCCCTACTGCGACGCCCCCGGCACCTCCTCCTTCTTCTCCGTCGTCATCGGTGGCTCGTCGCCGAGGAGGTACCGCTCCCAGAACATGGACACGGCATAGGACATCTGGTCACGG
>JALGZO010000675.1 GCA_025774865.1 bacterium
CCAATGATGTCCCCCGGGGCGCCGCCGTCCCACTCTGCCCCCGACTCGGCTTCGCACCGACGCGTGGTCCGCCGCGTGGTCCGCGCTCAACCACCTGGCTCGTCATCCGACCCTTCGTCCTCGTCAGGCGCCGTGTGACATGCAAAAGTCTCGAAAGTCCAACTCAGCGAAGGAGATTCGCCATGTGGCCGTTTCGTAGGGTCCTGTCCACTGATCCGATCCACCGGGGTCTCGCCCTCTTGATAGTCCGTCTCGGCGTTGGGGGCAGCATGCTCGTGTTCCACGGCTACGGGAAGGTGACCGGCGGACCGGAAATGTGGGCGCGCCTCGGGGGTAGCATGCAGAATCTCGGGATCGGGTTCGCACCGACTCTCTGGGGATTCATGGCCGCATTCGCGGAGTTCTTCGGCTCGATCCTGCTGATCCTCGGTGTCTTGTTTCGCCCCGCCGCCGCGCTGCTCGCGTTCACGATGTTCGTCGCCATCGTGCGGCACCTCAGCCTGCCGGCCGGGGAGCCCGGCGCCGGGTGGATGGGAGCATCGCACGCGCTGGAGCTGTTCGCCGTCTTCGTGGGGTTGCTGCTCGCCGGTCCCGGGCGCTACTCCTTCCAGCTCATCGGACGGCACCGCACGGAATGAGACCGCGCGTGGCAGGGCCCGGCGGCGAGGGAGTCGACCGGGCGCGAAGGCTGGCACGAGTGGTGGGGCTGGCGCTCCGGTAGCGGCCTACTCCGGCGTCGGTTCTTCCAGCATCGCCACGTACTTCTCCGGAGATTTCCAGAACTCGCCGACACACGCCTCGCAGCAGAGTCGCACGAGTCGCGTTCCGTACAGGATGTCGTAGGGCTCCCCCATCGCGTCGTTCGGCATTTCCGCCGTCACCGGGCACATCGTGTGCGGGTAGGTCGCCTTCTGCGCCTCGACGAGCGCGGCATCGACCTTCGCCATGGCCGCCTCCGGATCCTCGTCGAACTTCGGCCGGCAGCTGCCGCAGCAGAACCGCACGAGCCGCGTCCCGTGCACGTGGTCGTAGGGCTCTCCCATGCCGCCGAGCTTCATGCCGCTGATGGGACACGTCTCGAGAGCATAGGCATCCCGCTGGGTCTCGACGACCGCCGCGTCGATCTCGGCGAGAGACCCGAGCTCCTCGCCGCTCACGGGACACACGGTCAACGGATACGACGCGCGCTGCTTCGCGATGAGCAGCGCAACCTCGTCCCGCGGCTCGGCCACGGGTTGAGCGGCCGCGGTGGGTTCGTCGCCGCCGGGCGAGTGACCTTCGTGGGAATGATCCCCGGCCAGCGCGGCGAACGGAATCGTCAGCAGAACCCCGGCTAGGAGACCGGAAGTGAACTGGGTGCGACTCATGAGAGTCTCCTTTCGTGCATCCAGGACCAGATGGTGGGAACGACGAAGAGCGTGAGAATCTGAACGGTCATGCCGCCGAACGACGGAATCGCCATGGGAATCATGACGTCCGCGCCGCGCCCGGTGGACGTGAGAACGGGGAGCAGGGCGAGGATCGTCGTGGCCGTGGTCATCAGACACGGGCGCACGCGCATCTGGGCGGCTTCCATCGTCGCGTCGCGGACCTCTTCGCGGGTGACGGGATTGCGATCGCGGAACACCTGCCCCAGGTACGTCGCGATGATGACGCCCGCGTCGCTCGCGATCCCGAACAGAGCCAGGAACCCCACCCAGACCGCGACGCTCAAGTTGATCGACCCGACCTGGAAGAGGTCCCGCATGTCCACGCCGAACACCGAGAAGTCCAGGAACCAGGGCTGCGCGTAGAGCCAGATCATCTGGAAGCCGCCGGCCCACGCCACGAGAATCCCCGAGAACACGAGGATCGTTGTCTGGAGACGCCGAAACTGCAGATACAGGAGGATCAAGATCACGAAGAGCGCGACCGGCAAGATGACCGCGAGCTTCTTCTCGGACCGGACCTGGTTCTCGTAGCTGCCGGCGAACCGGTAGCTGACTCCGGCGGGAATCACCAGGTCGCCCGACTCGATCAATGCTTCGAGGTGTTGCTGGGCGGCGTTCACGACGTCGACTTCCGCCCGGTCCTTCTGCTTGTCGAAGACGACGTACCCCACGAGGAACGTGTCCTCGCTCTTGATGACCTGGGGGCCCCGCACGTAGCGGATCTCCGCGAGCTGGGCCAGCGGGATCTGAGCCCCGATCTTCGTCGGAACCAGGATGTCGTCGAGTGACTCCACCGTGTCGCGGAGCTCGCGCAGGTAGCGGACGCGGACGGGATATCTTTCGCGCCCCTCCACGGTGCGAGTGATCGGGCGCCCTCCGATCGCGACCTCGATCACGTCCTGGACGTTGCGGATGTGGAGTCCGTACCGCGCGATGGCATCGCGATCGATCTCGATCTCGAGGTAGGGCTTGCCGACGATGCGGTCCGCGATGACGGTCGCCGGGTGCACGCCGGGAACTTCCTTCAGCGCCTTCTCGATGTCGAGGCTCACCCGCTCGATCGTCTCGAGGTCCGGTCCCTTCACCTTGACGCCCATGGGCGCCCTCATCCCGCTCTGGAGCATCACGATGCGGGCCGCGATCGGCTGGAGCTCCGGGGCCGACGTGGTGCCGGGAAGCCGCGCCGCATCCACGATGGCGGCCCAGATGTCGTCCGGTGAACGGACCTCGTCGCGCCACTGCCGGAACGGCCGACCGCGCTCGTCGGGGATGAGCCGGCCGCCGTCGTCGCGCGCGTAGTCGCCCGCCCCGCGATCCCAGCGAAAGCGCAGCCGCCGACCGCTCTCGTCCGTCAGGTACTCGGACTTGTAGTTGATCACCGTTTCGACCATCGAGATGGGCGCGGGATCGAGCGGGCTTTCCACGCGGCCGATCTTGCCCACCGCGAGCTCCACTTCGGGAATGGATGCGATCGCCATGTCGAGCTTCTGCAGAACGTCGGCAGCTTCCCCGATGGAGGCGTGCGGCATCGTCGTGGGCATGTACAGGTACGACCCCTCGTCGAGAGGCGGCATGAACTCCTTCCCGAGACCGGGAAACGCGTGGACCGCCCGGACCCACAGCGGGTTCCCGTGCGTCATCACCGCCGGCAGCCCGAGGCGGTCGAGAGAGCGCGGCAGAAAGCCGAAGACGCCGTCGACTCCCAGCCAGATCACGCCTCCCCAGAGCACGAGCGCCGTCGAGCCGCCCAGAAACAGGCCCTTGTGACGAAGGCAGATCCGCAGCAGGGGATCGTAGTAGCGCTGGAAGATCCGGAACCCGCCGAGCCAGAACGCAAACACCGCCGCCACGAAGATCAGATTGCGAACGATCCCCTTGGCCGGGCCGAGGGGAAGCCACTCCTGGGACAGGATCACCGCCACGATCGCGATCACGACGACGTTCACGAGCCAGGTCGCGACGCGACGCCGCGCCCGGGGAATCCGCGGCTCCGCGAATCGATGTGCTCCGAGAATCAGAAGAAGCAATCCGGCGAGGGCGGAGATCTTGACCCAGCATGCGACACCGAGCGCCAGGAGCGCGAGTCCGAGCCACTGCTGCCCCCGGCCGTCCTGCATCTTCTTCGAGTGGATGAACGACGCGAGCGTGGGCAGCACGGTCAGCGCCAGAAGAACGGACGCGATCAGCGTGAACGTCTTCGTGTACGCGAGCGGCTTGAAGAGCTTCCCTTCCGCCGCCTCCATCGCGAAGACCGGAAGAAAGCTGACGATGGTCGTGAGAATCGCGGTGACGATCGCGCCCCCCACCTCGGTCGTGGCACGGAAGATCACCTCGACCCGGCTCTCCTCCGGCCGCGCTCGCCCGAGATGCCGCAACACGTTCTCCGCCACGATGACCCCCATGTCCACGATCGTCCCGATGGCGATCGCGATCCCGGAGAGGGCGACGATGTTCGCGTCTACCCCAAATATCTTCATCGCGATGAACGCCAGGAGAATCGCGAGAGGCAGGATCGCGGAGACGAGAAAGGAGGTGGCGAGGTGGGCGACCATGACGAGCACGACGAGAACGGTGACGAGCACCTCGTGGGAGATGGCCGTGTTGAGCGTACCGAGAGTCTCCCGGATCAGGCCGGAGCGATCATAGAAGGGAACGATCGTGACCTTGGAGATCGTACCGTCCGCGAGCGTCTTGGACGGAAGGCCGGCCGAGATCTCTTCGATCTTGTCATGGACGTTCTGGATCACGCGGAGCGGGTTCTCGCCGTAGCGAACCACGACGACCCCTCCCACCGCTTCCGCGCCGCCCTTGTCGAGAACTCCACGGCGCAGCGCCGGTCCCAGCGACACCTTCGCGACGTCGCGGATCGTGAGGGGGACGTTGTCGCGAACCTTGACGACGGCCTTCTCGAGATCGCCCACACTGCGGAGGAAGCCGAGACCCCGCCCACGTCCACGTTGGACATGCGCACCGCCTGGAACACGTCCGCCAGGCTCACGCCGTGCGCGTGCATCGCGTCCGGGTCCACGTCGACCTGGTACTCGCGCACGTAGCCGCCGACCGACGCGACCTCGGAGACGCCCGCGGAGGCCGACAGGGAGTAGCGGACGTAGAAGTCCTGGATCGATCTCAGCTCGTGGAGATCCCAGCCGCCGGCCGGGTTTCCTTGGGGATCGCGCCCTTCCAGGGTGTACCAGAAGACCTGACCGAGCGCGGTCGCGTCGGGCCCGAGGGCCGGCTGGACACCCTCCGGCACCGTCCCTTCGGGGAGGCTGTTGAGCTTTTCGAGGATGCGGGAACGCGACCAGTAGAACTCCACGTCCTCGTCGAAGATCACGTAGATGGAGGAGAAGCCCATGAAGGAATAGCTCCGGACGGTCTTGACGCCCGGCAGTCCCAGCAGGGAGACGGTCAGGGGATACGTGATCTGATCCTCCACGTCCTGCGGGGAACGACCCGCCCACGGAGTGAAGACGATCTGCTGGTTCTCCCCGATGTCGGGGATCGCATCCACCGGGACCGGATCCCGGGGAAGTCCGCCGACGTCCCAGTCGAACGGCGCGACGAGGAGACCCCAGAAGACCAGCCCTACGACGCCCATCACGACGATCAACCGGTTGTCGAGACACCAGCGTACGAGTCGGGCGAGCGGCGACATCTAGCGGCCCCCCTCGGCCGCAGCGAACTCTTCCTGCACTTCGCCGCAGCGAAGCATCTTCGCCCCGAAGTAGGGGTTGTCGATCCGATCGTGGTCCTGCATCCAGTGCGCGCCCTGGAACTCGAAGGCCATCGGACAGTAGGTGAGGTAGAAGGACCCCTCGCTGGCGTGACCGAACGCCTTCTCGAGCTCGATCACCGCAGCGGAGACATCCGCGAAAGACGCTCGGAGCGCGTCCATCGCGGCGTCCTTCCCCGGCGATTGGAGCGCCGTCATGAGCTCTTTCGAGAGGCGGCGCCATTCCTGGCGCCCCCGCGCCGACAGCCCTTCTTCCCCGATGGAGTGCACGAGCGGATGAAGCGCCGAGAACGACTCCCGGGTGGCATCGAGATCGTCGCCGGACAGCGCCGCCGAGAGCTCGAAGTACTTCTCGTAGACGGGAGCCAGGGCGGCGGCGAACGCCGGACTCGCGAGTCCGGCGGCCTTCCCCACCGGCGCGGGCGCCCCGCCCCCGTCACGCGCGCTCATCATGCTCGGCTTCGCCTGGATCTGGAGCGCGCTGTCGATCTTGAAGTTGCCGTTGACGACGACGCGCTCCCCTTCGGCGAGGCCGCTCTTCACCACGTAGACTTCGCCGGCGCGAGGCCCGAGCACGATCTCTCGACCTTCGTAGGTCGGACGGTCGGTGTCGGGAACCTGCACGTAGACGATCGCGCGCTTGCCGGTGAAGAGCACCGCGCTCCTCGGAACGAGGAGAGGCCCCGCCCCTTCGGCGGCGGCCGCCACGTAGCCGAGCTCTTCTGCCCGGACGAGGTCCATGCCGCAGACGTCGCAATCCGCGGCCTGCCCCTTCACGACTTCGGGATGCATCGGGCAAATCCACTTCCCCGCGAGATCCTCTGCAATCACGCTGCCGGCCGCGTCCGTCTCCGCGAGGACCCGCGCCCGGACGAACATCTCCGGCTTGAGGAGCCCGCGGGGATTCTCGACGTTGACTCGCACCTTGACGGTGCGCGACGTCGGATCGAGGGTCGGCGAGATGAAGGAGATCTTTCCCGCGACCTGTTCACCCGGAAGCGCTTCGGTCGTGAACTCGACTTCCTGTCCGTAGCGGAGCCAGGCGAGATCCGCTTCGTACGCGTCCAGGAGGACCCACAGTCGCGACAGATCGGCGATCCGATAGATGGGAGTGCCGGTCTGCACGTAGTCCCCCTCCACCGCGTTCTTCTCGATCACGACTCCGCCGGACTGCGCGTAGAGCGTCAGGTGATCCGAGGGCTTGCGCCCGCTCTCGATCTCTTCGATTTGCGAGGCGGTTACTCCGAGCAATCGCAACTTGTCGCGCGCCGCCTGGACGGTCGCCTCGGATGCTTCACGAAACAGACTCGTGCCAGCGCCATTCGTCACGGCTCGCAGCGCTTGCACCAGCTCCTCTTCGGCAGATAGAAGATCCGGGCTGTAGATCTCCGCGAGGTGGTCGCCCTTTCGCACGGTGATTCCCGTGTAGTCGACGTAAAGCCGGTCGAGACGTCCCGGTACCCAGGCGGTAATCGCCCCGATCCGGGTCTCGTCGTAGTCGACCTTCCCGACGAGGCGAATCTCGACGAATGGTCGGTCGCGGACCACGGGCGTCGTCTCGATCTCGGCGAGGGCGCGCGCCGCCTCCGACATCTCCAGCCGCGGCGCGTCGGTGTCGTCCGCGGTCCCCATCTCGACGGGAATGAGATCCATGAAGCAGATGGGGCACTGCCCCGACTCGGGCAGCTTGATCTGCGGATGCATGGAGCAGGTCCAGGTGGTCGCGGCCTCTTCCGCTTCGGCGGTGTGGTCGTGACCCGGCTCGGACGGACCGCTCGGACGAATGGAGCTGCGCCCGATCAGGATCCCGACCAGGAGCACGGCGAGCAAGAGTACGGGCGGGCTGCGCAGAAAGCCGAACCGGCGGCGGCCCGGAGCGACGTCCGTCATCGCGACACCTCCTTCCCCCACTCGGTTCCCGTGACCGACTCCAGCGTGGCCGCGCTCCGTCCGCGATCCGCCCAGGCCCGCGCGAGCTCGAGCTCGAACTCCAGAAGGATCCGCTGGGCGTCGATCATGTCGAGGAAGCCTCCCTTGCCGTTCCGATACGCGGTCGTCGTGGCCTCCAGCGACTGGACGGCCTTCGGTAACAGGGCGTTCTCGTACAAGTCGCTTCGCCGGTCGGCGTCGCGCCACTCGTAGAGGATCGCATCCGCGCGCGCGATCAGCTCGTCCTCTTCCGCGTCGCGGCTCTCGAGCGTGGCGGCGAGACTTTCTTCCGCCTCGCGGATGGGCCCCTCGTACTTTCCGCGGAAGAGCGGAAGCTCGGTCGAAATGCTGACGATCACCGCGTCCTTCCCGCTGTCCACGAGCTCCGGATTCAGCGCTTCGCCCGTCCGGATCCAATCCACCCCGACGCTCCAGTCCGGCCAACGACTGCGACGGGCGAGCCGGTCCTTCGCCTCGGCCTGGACGATTGCGTGGTCCCGGATGCCGAGCCGGGGCGCGCCCTCCCGGAGCTCCTCGACGACGGCGTCGCGCTCCGGCGCGGTCCGCTGCTCGGGCAGGTTCCGCGGCTGAGCCAGGGGCTCGGCCAGGGGGCGGTGCAAGAGTGCGTTGAGGCGGGCTTCGGTCGGCCGAACCCGATCCTCCAGTGAGCGCAGACGATCCTCGACGACGCCGAGCTCCACCTGAAGACGGATGAGGTCGGCGTGCTCCGCCGCCCCGATGCGATACTTCGCGCGGACGACGCGCTCGAGATTCGAGAGAAGCTCGAGATTCTCGCGCGTTCGGTCGATCGCCTGGCCGAGCCAGTAAAGGTCATACCACGCACGGGTCACGTCGGCCCGCAGCGCGAAGCGGCGGTCCCGATAGCGAGCCGCCGCCGCATCGGCGCCCGCCGCGGCCGCCTCTCGGCGAAATCCGAGCTTCCCGAACCACGGCAGCCGCTGCCGCAAAGACGCCCGATGGGTCTGCGGGCCCACCCGTGTCTCGACCTCTTGCACGTACCACGCGAACGAGACTTGCGGGTCGGGGAACGAGCCCGCGTGGTCCGTGCGGCCGGTCTCGGCGAGCCACTCACGCCGCATCGACTCGAGCCCCGGGCTCCGAAGTTCCGCCACGCGGAGAAAGTCTGCGAGCGTGGGTGCGTCGGGCAGCTTCGCCGGCTCGTCGCCGAGGACGGAGCCGAACAGAAGCAAGTTGAACGCACCGGCCAGGACGCCCGCCGCGCATCGGCGGAGTCGCCTCATCATGGAATTGCACTCCCTTCTCGAAGGCACGCACGAACACGACCGGCGGACGTACCTTGCCCGCAGGTCGACGACCTCAGAAATCGAGAAGAGAGATTAGCTCCGGAAGACGGAGTGAGCCAGGTAGACGGGGACCTTCGGTGGCGGGGGTGCGGGCGGAGCGGGCGGCGCGTCCGGCGCGGTCACGGGAACTGGTTCGGCCTCGGGAGCGGGGATGGCCGCGAGAGCATGCGCCGCGGCGATCGCGCCGACCGACGAGCGCGCCGAGAGGGTCGCGTCGTCGAGAGCCGGACACTCGCAGTCCTCGCCCTCTTGCTCACACGCGCCCGGCGGGAGCGGCGCAGCGACCGGTTCCGGCACCGAGCAGCAGGGCGACTTCGGCGCCGGCGGGACCTTGACCTCGGCCAGGAACTCCGCGGCCATCCCGTCGGTCAGGCAGCAGCAGATGCCGCCGGCGCCGAGCGGCACGGCCATCAGGAGCGCCAGGAAGACGCGAAGGGTATTGGACGCGAGCGGCACGCGGGCTCCTTCCTTCGAAGACCCTACAGTATCGGCATCCGGGCGACCC
>JALGZO010000676.1 GCA_025774865.1 bacterium
TTCCTGTTTTCCTCCCACCACACGATGGCCATCTCGCACGAGCGGTCCTTGGGGCCCCCGGCACCCTTCGAGTGGTTCCTCGTCCACGACATCGAGGGGGTGTGGATCCGGAAGTGGGGCTTGCACCGACCGACGGCCTACATGCTGTGGATGTCGACGCCTTCGGCGAGCGGCGTCACCGCGGCTCGCCCGAGCTTCGCTCCGATCGCGCTCGCGGCGTCCGCCCCGCCTGGCGCGAGCGCCCTCTCGTTGCCGGGGACGCCGCTCCTGGGCGTGCGCATCTACGCGCCCGGCCTGAGGCTTCGGTTGCCGTTCCTGCCGGACATCCCTGTCGAGGATCTGCGCGAGGTGGACGTCATCATGCCCGTCCTGGATCTCGACTACCTTCGTCGCGGCGACCACCCGTCCTGGCTGGAACTGGACCACAACCTCGGTTTTCGGGACTGGGAAGGTCAGGGACCGATCCCGCCCGAGATCCGTCGTCGATTCCCGGACGGGTAGCGCCCGCCGCAGCTGGAGTGGTGCTGAATCGCGGTCGAATGCTGCGTCGTCGCCCGTGAAGGAGGAACGGCATGATCCCGCCGGCACGCAATCTCTCTTGGCCACAGTCGGAGCGGGCGCTTGTTGAGGATGCAGCAAGCGTGCAGAAGTCCGACCCCGGCCCCGAGACGTCGACCGAGGCCGCGCCCTGGAACCCCCGGCGGGTGATCACCGGCACGCGGCTCTTGGTCGGTTCTACTCTGGCGGCTCTGCTCTTCCTGTTCGCGCGAGGCGACTTCGGAGACCAGCTGAGACTCCTCCTGTCGCTCTCGCCTCTGTTCCTGGGGATCGGGCTCGCACAAGCGCTGCTCGACTTCCTGGGTGGTGGGTTCCGACTCTGGTTCCTCTCTTTCGCCTTCGGAAGGCGGATTCGGTTCACGACGTGCGTTCGAGCCAATGGCACCAACGTCTTCGTGGGGGGCGTGACGCCGTCGCAAACAGGGGGCGGACCGGCACAGATCTATCTCATGGCAGGTGAAGGCGTGTCGTACCCCGTTGCCATGGCGACCAGCCTGGTCGCCTACCTCGGAACGATCGTCATTCTGGTGGGCGGCGGTGCTGTGATGATGCTCGTGGCTCCGCTACACACGGTAGGACAGGAGTTCCGACTGTTCTCGAGCATCGCGATCGGAACCCTTCTGCTTCTGTTGCTTGCGTTCCTGCCCGCCATTGTCAAGCCCGACGCAACCGCGAAAGCATTGCGTCGCGTGATCCACCGGCTGCCGATCGTAGGACGGAAGCTCGCGGACAACGGCCCGCTCGCACGTCTGGAGAATACCGCGAGAGATTTCTCGAAACTGATGCACCAAGCCTGGCGCCACCACAAGCTCCGAATCCTGGGTGGCGTCGTTATCACGGTGTTCGTCTATCTCAACAAGTTTCTGGTGGCATACGTGGTCATGCGCGGTCTCGGGCTCCCGGTGAACGCCTGGGACGTTCTCTTTCTCCAATGGGTCTCGTATCTCGTCCTGTACTTCGCGCCGACTCCGGGTGCGGGTGGTCTTGCGGAGCTTGCGGGCGCCGGAATCATGCAATCCATTCTCCCCGGCAGCCACGCTGGCGCGTTTGTCTTGCTGTGGCGGGCGTTCAGCCTGTACATCCCGATGCTGCTCGGAGGCCTGTATCTGTTGAGAGGCCTGGGCTCGGCCGAGCGCGATCGGGAGAAACGTCGACGGCAGCGGGGCTGATTTCGAGGTTCGGGAACGCGTTCGAGCACCTGAGCGTCCTGGGGTGCCTCAAGCGAAGACCTACAAGAGCGCCAGCTGCTTCGGCGAGTCGTCCCGGAACGTCGCACCTTCGTGACGGAGCAGCCACCGCTTGCGCTGAAGCCCGCCGCCGAACCCGTTCAGAGTCCGGTTCGCCGCGATAACGCGGTGGCACGGGATGACGATCGGGATCGGATTGCTGCCGACGGCACCCCCGGCCGCCCGCGCGCCGTCCGGATGCCCCACGGACACCGCGAGCTCGCCGTACGTCATCGTCTCGCCGGCCGGGATTCCACGAAGCCGCCTCCACACCTTCGCCTGAAACGGCGTCCCGCCCGGATCGACCGGGAGATCGTCGATCGCGCGAACGGCGCCTGCGAAGTAGCGCGCGAGCTTCTTCGCGGGTCCGCGGTTCGCGTCGGCCCGCTCCAGCTCCACGTCACCGAAACGGGCACTCAATTCGGCCCGCATGCGCTTCTCCGGAGAGACTGCCCGATACCGGTTCCCCCAGCCCATTCGGTCCTTCGTCTCCTCCATGTGGATCGCGACGATCGTGTCGCTCTTCCACGCAACAGCCACCGGACCGACGGGAGTGTCCAGCGTGGCACATCGGATCTTCATCTCGATTTCCCCCTTCCGTTTCGCGCGGTGGCGCGGCTCCGGCCGGCGCCCCGCGCGCGGCCGCTCTCGCCTCCCATCCAAAGGTGCAGCACGCCGTACGCGCGCCACGGGCGCCACGTCTCCGCGACCGCAGCGGCTTGCCGCGGGGTCGGCAGCTTCCCGTTGTCGGCGAGCGCCTTGCGCACTCCGAGGTCCCCCGGCAGGAACATGTCGGGTTGCCCGAGCCCGCGCATCGCGACGTATTGAGCCGTCCACTCGCCCACGCCGGGGATCGAAACGAGACCCTCGTGCGTCTCCACGGCACATTCTCCCCAGGAGAGCGGAAGCTCTCCGTCCCGGACGCGGCGGGCGAGCTCCCGGATGGCGGCGGCTCGCGACCGCGGCAAGCCGACCGCGCGGATGTCCGCGTCCGCGAGTGCCGCGGCTTCCGGGAAGAGGTGCGTCGGCCCGTCCGGCCCGCCCGAGTCGATCGGCCGGCCGAACGCTTCCGCGAGTCTCCCGGCGAGCGTCGTGGCGCCCTTCACCGACACCTGCTGGCCGAGGATCGCGCGCACCGAGAGCTCGAACGGATCCCAGGCACCCGGAACGCGGATGCCCGGCCGCCTCTGCACGCTGCGGCGCAGTCGCGGATCGCGACGAAGGTGCTGAGCGATCTGCATCGGGTCGGCCCCGAGGTCGAACACGCGGCGCACCCTCTCCACGGCGTCCATCAGATCGCGGCGCACCGCCCTCGAGATCCACAAGTGAATCCGCGATTCTTTCGGCTCGTTTCTCACCTCGATGAACGTCGGACGGTCGTCCAGGAAAGCAGAGCGCCGATACATCCCGTCGACGACTTGCTCTACGCCCGGGGTCGCCCGTTCGCCGAGGTAGTCCAGCATCGCGTCCCAATCGTACGGAGCGCGGTAAGGCAGCTTGAGAATCACGCAGCCGTCCTTCGGCGGGACGGGCGCGGAACGCGTCTTCTTGCGCAGCTCCGTCGGCGTACGGCCGAACGTGCTACGGATCACCGTGTTGAAGCGCTTGATGCTCTGGAAGCCGGCGGCGTACGCGACCTCGCGCATCGGCAGATCCGTCTCGTCGAGCAGCTTCCGGGCGAAGTGGATCCGCCGCGACTGGGCGATCGCGACGGGTGACGCGCCGAGGTGCCGGTCGAACAAGCGGCGCAAGTGCCGCCCGCCGACGCCGAGGCGGTCCGCGAGATCGTCGACCGACGCGTCGTTCAGGGCACCTTCCGAAATGAGCCTCAGCGCCCGGGACACCGTGACGGAAGTCCCGGTCCACGCGGGCGTCCCGGGCGCGGTTTCCGGTCGGCACCGCCGGCACGGACGGAAACCGGCCCGCTCCGCCGCCGCCGCGCACGCGAAGAACTCCACGTTCTTGCGCCTCGGGGTGGGAGCGGGGCAGACGGGCCGACAGTAGATCCCGGTCGTCGTGACGCCGGTGAAGAAGGTCCCGTCGAAGCGGGCGTCGCGGCTCGCGAGGGCCGCGTAGAAGCGTTCTCCGTTCTCGTCCATGGATCGTATATAGCACGGGGGCGGGGCGAAAGCTGGCCGTTTTCGGACCTGGATCGCGGAGGCGGCGGCCTGCGATCTAGACGAAGGAATCCAGGTATTCTTCCGTGTCACGGACCATCCGCTCGACCGTGAACTTCTCCTCGACGATCGCGCGGGATCTCGCGCCCATCTTCCTCACGGTCTCTCGATCTGTGATGACCTTCAAGAGCGCCGCGGCGAGCGCGGGCGCGTCGCGAAGCGGCACGAGGTACCCGTTTTCGCCTTCCTCGATCATCTCCGGCACGCCGCCGACGCGCGTGGCGACGAGTGGCCGCTCCATCGCCATCGCCTCGAGGAACGACATCGGGAATGTTTCGATCGTCACGCTCGCGAGAACGCTCACGTCGAACACCGTCAAGAGACGGCGCACGTCCGCGCGCCGTCCCGTGAAGATCACGCGATCGGCGATCCCGAGATCGGCCGCGAGCGCTTCCAGCGATGGCCGTTCGCTGCCGTCGCCGACGATCAGAAAGCGAGTCTCCGGCCGCTCCGCGAGCACGATCTTCGCGGCCTTCACGAACGTCGCGTGGTCCTTCTCCGGTCTCAGCATCGCGAGGATCCCGACGACGGGCGCGTCCAGCGGCAAGCCGAGCTCGTCGCAGACGCCGGCGTCACGCGGGGCGGGGTTCCAGTCCGTCAGATCGATGCCGTTGTAGATGACACGGATCTGGCTCTCCCGGAACCCCTTGTCCTCGACGAGGAACGGGATCTGCCCGCGCGCCACGGCGATGACCCCGTCCGTTAGCGGCGCGAAGAGGCGCTCGATCGGTCGCTTCTTCGGGCGAAGAGGCGCTCGATCGGTCGCTTCTTCGGATCGTGATCGATCCGCCCCGTCGAGTGCTCCGCCATGACGACGGGGATCCCGAGCAGGCGGCCGACGACTCGCCCCACGACGCCGGTCGAAAAACTCCGGGCGACGATGACCCGCGCCCGCCGCTCGCGGCAGATCTTCGCGAGTCGCCAGACGAAGCGGGGATCGTACTTCGCGTGGAGCTCGAGCGCGTGCGCCTCGATCCCGCCC
>JALGZO010000677.1 GCA_025774865.1 bacterium
CCCGATCTCGAAGTCGTCGTACTCGACAAGCTCTCGTACGCAGGAAACCTCGAAAACCTGGCGGTCGTAGCGGGCGAGTCCCGCTACGACTTCATCCGCGGCGACATCTGCGACGACGGTATCGTTCGAAAGGCGATGCAGGATTGCAGCGTCTGCCTCAACTTCGCGGCCGAGACGCACGTCGACCGCTCCATCGGAGATCCCGGCAGTTTCGTGCAGACGGATGTCTACGGGGCGTACGTTCTGATGGAAGCCGCCAAGGACCTCGGGGTCTCCCGATTCATTCAGATCTCCACCGACGAGGTCTACGGCGAGCGCATGGAGTCCCCGGCGACCGAGGATTCCGCGCTGAACCCGCGCAACCCGTACGCCGCTTCGAAGGCGGGCGGAGACCGTCTCGCGTATTCGTACTGGGCGACCTATGGGCTCCCGGTCGTCATCACGCGGTGCAGCAACAACTACGGGCCGAACCAGTACCCGGAGAAGCTGATTCCGCTCTTCGCGACGAATGCGATCGACGGTCAGCCGCTGCCGGTGTACGGGACGGGGAAGAACGTCCGCGACTGGATTCACGTCCTCGATCATTGTGAAGCGCTCGACGCCTTGATGCACGCGGACGACGAAGTCCACGGCGAGGTCTACAACATCGCCGCCGAGAACGCCCTGGAGGTCTTGACGATCACGCACACGATCCTCGACGTTCTGGGCCGACCTCAGTCGCTGATTCGCCACGTGACCGATCGGCAGGGCCACGATCGCCGCTACTGGCTCACGGCGCGCAAGCTCCGGGAGGCGGTGGGCTGGGAACCGAGCCATACGTTCGAGACCGGGATCGAGGAGACCGTCCGGTGGTACGTCGAGAACCAGGACTGGTGGCGGAAGATCAAGAGCGGCGAATTCCTCGAGTACTACAAGAAGCAGTACGCGGAGATCGCATGACGATCACGCTGCGCGGCAAGCACCGGCGCCACCTGCGAGGACTCGGAGTGCACCTCGAGCCCGCCGTGTTTCTCGGGAAGAACGCGCTCACCGAAAGCGTCATCGCGGAGGTCCGCACCGCGCTCGCTGCGAACGAGCTGATCAAGGTGCGGCTCCTGGACTCCGTCAGCGGTGACCGAAAGGAGGTCGCGCGGGAGCTTGCGACGCGCGCCGGCGCCGAGCTCATCCAGGTGCTCGGGCGCACGGTCCTCCTGTACCTCCCCAACGAAGAGGCGCCGTCGATCGAGCTGCCGGACTGAGCGAACACGAGATCCGGAAGATGGTGCGTCGCCGATAGACGGGATATCATCGTCAGCGTGTCGATTCGCCAGTCACCGCCCGCCTTGGCCGTAGCCATTCTCGCCGTCGCCATTCTTCCCGCCGCCTGCTCGCGGGGGGAGCGGGCGGCCGTCGAACGCGGGCCCCACGTCGTACTCATCACGGTCGACACGCTCCGTCGCGACTACGTGAGCTTCTATGCCGATCCGCCGCTTCCGACGCCGGCGTTCGACCGCTTCGGTCACGAAGGGGGTGCCGCCGACCTCGCGGTCGCACCCTACGGGAGGACGACGCAGTCGGTCGGGACGATCATGACCGGGCTGCACCCGCTGCGACACGGTGCCGAGGGCCTCGGCCTGAACCTGCCCGCGGAGGTCACGACGCTCGCGGAGCACTTCAGGGCCGCGGGCTACCGGACCCTCGCGTTCGTATCCAACCGGAACCTCCGACCTGGCCTCGGCTTCGACCAGGGCTTCGAGCACTACGGCTCGGATCCCTCACGCTACCGGGGCAATTCCGCCGACGCTCTCACGCGCGAGGCGATCGAGTGGATCGAAGCGCAGGAGGCGTTCGAAACCCCGCTGTTCCTCTGGGTGCACTACCTCGATCCGCACTGGGGCTACTTGCCGCCCATGGAGCTCGCACGACTCGCCGATCCGAATTGGACGAGACCGGTCTATCTTCGAGACTGGCCGAAGATCGAGGGACTCGAGAAGAGCGACATCCTCTACTTCGGGGATCGACACTTGACGGATCGCGAGGTCGACCACACGCAGCGGCTATACTCCGCCGAGATTGCCGCAGTGGATCAGGAGGTCGGACGGCTCGTCAGCGTGTTGGACGCGGCTGGGATTCTCCGCGAAGCCCTCGTCTGTTTCACGAGCGACCACGGTGAGGGAACCGGCGAGCACGACTACTACTTCGGCCATGGTGAGTACATCTACGAGGGCGTGCTGCGCGTGCCGCTCATGTTCTGGTTTCCCGGGTCGATTCCGGTGGGCACCCGAGTCGGGGGAGTGGTTCGCTTGGAGGATGTCGCACCGACCATCCTCGATCTCGCCGGGCTCTCGGTTCCGGCCGACCTCGACGGACAATCGATCGCGCCGCTCCTCCGCGAGGGCGGGATGCAAGAGCCGCCGCCGGTGACGGGCGTGCACCTCTCCGACTTCCGGCTCGTGCGCCAGAGGAACCCACGCCAGACGGTGCCCGGTCGCGCCGGCCAGTGGTGGGCGATTCGAAGGGACGGGTACAAGTACCTGCGGATCCCCCTCCGGGGAGGAGAGTTCGAAGAGGAGCTCTACGATCTCGAGCGCGATCCGGACGAGCTCGTCAACCTCGTGGCAGAGCGACCCCAGGTGGCTGCGCGGCTCCGCGCCGAGGTCGAGCGGCGCATGCGGACGCGCCGCGATCTCTCCGATGAGCCCCCTCTCACGACGGCCGAGGATCTCGAGGCTCTCCGTAGCCTCGGATACGTCGATTGACGTGAGCGTGCGCCGGGGCATCGTGTTCGCGCTCGTCCTGGCCGCCGGGCTCCGGTTTCTTTGGCCGCTGGCCGATCCACCACCTCAGCTCTCCTGGTCGAGTGGTGTGTACTCCGATCCCGCGGCCAAGACCCTGCCCGCCCGCCATGCGATCGAGAAGGGCGACTGGTCGTTCGAGCAGAGCCCCTACGTACCGGTTTTTCCGCTCGCGAACGGTCTCGCGTGGCTGACGTTTCGTGGCTTCGGATCGGGTCGCCTCCCGTGGCAGATCCTCTCGACGTTCGCTTCGCTCGCCGGGCTCGTGGCGGTGGTGTTGGCGCTCCGCCGGCGAGTCGGAGAGCGCGCCGCACTCTTGGCGGCGATCGTCGGCGGGGCATCGTTCTGGCTCGGCATGTTTGCTCGCGCCCCCGTGGTCGAGAACTGGGTCGCGGCGTTGCTCGCGTGGTCGTGCTACTTCGCGCTCGGGCGCGGCCCGGCCGAGCGCGCCTCGGCGGGCGTCCTCGCTGCGATCGCAGTGCTGTTCGGGAAGTATCACGCCGTCGCCTTCTGGCCGGGGCTTCTGGCGTTCGGGTGGCTCGAGCGGCGGAACTGGCGCGACCTCACCCCGGTCGCGGCCGGCGCCGCCGCCGTGCTCCTTCCGTGGTTCGCCTTCGTGTTCCTTCCGCACCGGATCGAGATCACGACGTTCGTGGGGCATGTGGCGACTGGTATGCAGGGACCGCCATCCCTGCTTCGCTCCCCGGTCGAGGCGCTTCTCGATCCGTTCCACGCCGTGCGCCAGGCGTGGGTGTTCCACCAGGCGCCGGTGGCGGGGATCGTCGGTGGGTTCTTCGTGGTGTGGACGGTCGCGAGCGCCCGTCGATTGAAGCAACGGGTAGAGACGGGCACCGCGCTCTTCGCGTTCTGGTGCCTCGGCGTCTGGATCTACTACGGGCTCCTCTCGTACCAAGCCCCCCGCTACTACGTCGCCGCCGGTCTCGGTCTCGTGGGCGCGGCCGCCGCGCAGCTCGACGAGTGGTGGGCCGAGGGGTCCAGCCGGTGGCGCTGGTCGAAGGGTCTGCGCGCGAACGTGGTCGCACTCGTCGGACTCTATTTCTTCGGCGTCGTCGTCGTGGACCTCGGGCGCGAGTACCTCTCGTGGGTGATGTTGTGGGATCGTACCGAGCATCCCCTGTCACCCACCGCACTCTTCCGCGCCGTGGCGCCGATCTCGGGCGCGCTCGTTACGGCCGACCACGCGCTTCGGTGGGCCCTGCTTCCCGCGGCGCTGGCCGGAGCCGCGCTCGCGGTCGCCCCCCGTCTGCGCCGCCGGGCGCTCTTCCCGGCGAGGAGGGTCGCGCGCGCCGCGCTCGTCATCGCTTTGGTATTCGAGGCGATGCGCTTCACGGGATGGGCGCAGCAGCGCAAGTTCGTGCTCCGCAACTTGCACGACGCTATCCCGACGATGGTCGGTCCCGACGCCGTGCTGTTGGGATCGTTCGCTCCGGCGGTCACGCTGGGGACCGACATCACCGCCGTGAGCTACCTCGATCCCTCCCGCGAGGAGGACGTCATCACCCGGTACGGAGTCACCCACATTCTGTTGGACGACCGTCACGATCCCCGAAACCTCCAGGAGATGTACCCCGACCTCGATTCGCGCGTGACATTCCTGCAGGGATGGTCATTTCGCGCGAGGAACGTGCTGAGCCTGAGGCTCTACCGCGTTCTGGACGCCCCCGGCTACGCGCCGACCGCGTTCGAGCGGGGGGTGGCCCTGGCTCAGGAATCGAAATGGGACGAGGCGATCGCCGCGTACGCAGAGCACCGGGCGACGGGAGCACCCGTGAATCGGGAGCTTCTCATCCACGAGTCAGCGGCCCGATATCGTCTCGGCGATCCGGAGGCAGCGTCGCGGCTCCTGGGACGGGCACTCGAGCTGCGGCCGAGCGATCCGCAGGTTCTCGACAGCCTGGCGCTCCTGGC
>JALGZO010000678.1 GCA_025774865.1 bacterium
GGGTTGTACTCCTGCGCGACCGGAGACGGAGTGCGATCGAGCAGGCCGTTCTTGCAGGATCGATGATGCCCGACCAATCTGAATCGCACCTGCCCGATCAGGGAGAGAGTGATGGATCCGGAGCGGCTCCTTCGGACGTGGTCTGTCGACGAACCCGCTTCCCAGCGAAGCACGGGTCGCGGGACCAGCGATCTTCCAGCGAGCTTGCTCCGGCAGGCCGCGAGACGTCTCCGCATTGTGAGCCTGGTGATGATCGGGATCCTTGCGTGGACATGGATCGCAACCACGCTCCAAGGCCACCTCCCACACGAGCTGCGAACACCGATCGATTGGATCCCCAGAGCGCTTCTGCTCGGGGCGTCTTTCGCCATGTTCCTGATCGCCTGGCGCTCGCGGTCATCCC
The DNA here is from genome assembly GCA_025774865.1 of bacterium. GTDB lineage: Bacteria > ARS69 > ARS69 > ARS69 > ARS69 > JALGZO01. The sequence goes on from JALGZO010000678.1 coordinate 404, forward strand.
CCTCGATGATCACGAACGTCGGGCTGGTCTACCAGGTCGTCGTGAGCTTCACGCTGCCGATCTCGGTGTACTGGAACGCCTTTCACGGCCTGCCCGGGGAGCGGCTGACGGGCGATCTGGTCGGTGTCTCCGTGGTTGCGCTCTGGATGTTGCTCTTCACGGTCCTCGTTCCCACGGTGCCTCGAAAAGCGCTCGTTGCGCTGATCCTCTCGGGCACGGCGGTGCCCCTCACGATCGGAATCCTCATCGCGGCGGGGAACGCGCCTGCCCTGCCGACCATGGATTTCATCTTCATCTTCGTCGTGCCTTACGCGATGACGGTCCTCGTGTCGTACATCGCGGCGCGGGTGATCTACGGGCTGGGCCGCGACGTTCGGCGCGCCCAAGAAATGGGAAGCTACCAGTTGCTGGACCTCATCGGACGGGGAGGGATGGGGGAGGTCTGGCGAGCCCGGCACAACCTGCTGGCACGCCCGGCCGCGATCAAGCTCATCCGCCGCGACACGTTCGACGCAAAGTCGCGCCGCCATCAGGACCTCCTCGCCCGCTTTGAGCGGGAGGCTCAGGCGACTGCGGAGCTCGAGTCACCGCACACCGTGGAGCTCCACGACTTCGGTGTCAGTGAGGACGGTTCGCTCTACTACGTGATGGAGCTTCTGGATGGGATGGATCTGGAGTCAATGGTGAGGAGGTTCGGCCCGCTTCCCCCGGAGCGGGTGGTGCACATCCTGCGGCAGGTATGTCACTCCCTCGCCGAGGCGCATCGGCGGAGTCTCATCCACCGGGACATAAAGCCGGCAAACATCGTTCTCTGCAGGCGTGCCCTCGAGCACGACTTCGTGAAGGTCCTGGATTTCGGCCTCGCAAAGCACCTTCCTGCCCCCGACCGCCCCGCAGGACTCTCGCTCACGGACACGCAAGCGGTTGCCGGGACTCCCGCCTACCTGGCCCCGGAGATCGCGCTGGGCCGGAGCGAAATCGACGGGCGGGCCGATCTCTACTCGCTCGGCTGCGTGGCGTTTCGACTCCTTACTGGCAAACACGTCTTCGAGGAAGACACTCCGGTCGCGATGATCGTCGCGCACACGAAGGAAAAACCGCCACCGCCGAGCCGGTACTCGGAGCAGGACATCCCGTCCGGGCTGGATGCGCTGGTCTTGAAATGTCTCGCCAAGGCACCCGCGGATCGCCCGCGCACCGCCGAGGATCTGGCGCTCGGGCTGCAAGCGATCGAGGGCGAGCGTACATGGACGGAGGATCGTGCTGCTGCCTGGTGGCGAACCCACCGGCCCAGCCCCGGTGGCTGAGCTTATCCCTCCTGGCTGGGACTATTCCGTGCCTTGCTCACCTCGTCGAGGCCGAGCCCCATGCGCCCGATCTGCCGGGAGAAGAACTTCGAAGATGTGACCTAGGTGACCGGAGACTCCCACGCATTTCTGGGTGATGCTCTGTGCCGATGATACGCGGGGACGGTGGGGCGAGGTTGGGGTGCCCGCCCGCCGTCACGAGACCGCCGCCCGGACTACCGGAGCACGCCCGGGCCCGGGACGTAGATGTTCCGCACCACGTGCAGCCACTCCAGCACGCGGAGTGACCAGTACGTCGCGTCGATCTCGTACCAGCGCATCCCGTGTCGCGCCGAGCGCTGGTGCGCGTGGTGGTTGTTGTGCCAGCCCTCGCCCCAGGAGAGCAGCGCGACCCACCAGTTGTTCCGTGAGTCGTCCTTCGTCTCGAAGTTGCGGTATCCCCACGTGTGCGAGGCCGAGTTCACCAGCCAGGTCGTGTGGTAAGTGAAGACGGTCCGAACGGCCACGCCCCAGACGACCCACGACAAGCCGCCGATGAGGAAGAGCACCGCGGCCAGGACGGCTTGCGGTACCCAAAACCACCGGTCGAGCCAGACCATGCCGCGCTCCCGCCCGAGATCTCCGGCAGCCGCCTTGCGGTTGCGTCCGAGGGGATCGTGTGCGAGACACCACAGCAGGTGGGCCCAGACGAATCCGTGCTTGGGAGAGTGGGGATCGTTCTCGGTGTCCGAGTCCCGGTGGTGGATCCGGTGTGTCCCCACCCACCCGACGGGACCGCCCTGGAAGTTCATCGTCCCGAGGGCCGCGAGCACGTAGCGGAAGACGCCCGAAGTCTCGAATCCGCGGTGGGTGAGGAGGCGGTGGTAGCCCATCGAGATACCGAGGCCGCAGACCGCCCAGTAGAGAAAGAAGGCGACGCCGAGCGCGCTCCACGAGAACGTCCAGGGGGCGAAGACGCAGACGAGGTGGAGCCCCGTGATTCCGAGGAACTCGGGCCAGCGGATCCGGTCGAAACCGAACCGGCGAATTCCGGTGGCCGGCGGCGCGTTTCCGTGCAGCTCCGTGGATCGCGCGGCGCCGGGAAGTTCTCGTTTCATGTGGTTAGCTCCGTGGGATGAATAGGAAATCCCGCCTCCCCTCCGGGGTGGCGGGATCTCCTGGTAGTTACGATACGTGCCGGTCGTATGGGATGGCCTTACACCTTCACCACGTTCTCGGCCGCGGGGCCCTTCGCCCCGTCCACGACCTGGAACTCCACCTTCTGACCCTCGGCGAGGGACTTGAATCCCTCTTCCTGGATCACCGAGTGGTGGCAGAAGACGTCCTTCTCGCCGTCATCGCGGGTAATGAAGCCGAAGCCCTTGTCGTCGTTGAACCATTTCACGGTTCCGGTGGTACGCATGGCCGTACTCCCTGGTTTTCGAATCGTCGGAGTCGGCTTGGTGCAATGACAGCATCGTCCGGTTCTTTCCGACTACTCGTCGCGCGGGAAACCCTCCCGCTTCGGGTGGCGTCACGCCGGAATGGCGGCACGCCTGGAATCCCTCTGTTGTCGACCGCTGGCCCGGGAAAGAAACGCTTGGATGAGCAAAGAGGTAAGAACCGCTTCTCTGTCTCAAGAGTGGCAAACAGCGAGGTGCGTGAAAGATAGGCCTTGCTCGCCACCTTGTCAAGGCGTTTGAGATTCGGTTGGCGGCGTGGGCGCGGATTCACCGTCCCGCCGCCCGCTTGGCATCGGCGACGTTGCCCCGGTGCATCATCCACTTGAGCGTGAGCATGAGGAGGCATTCGCGGTACGTCGAGAAGTGCGACTGCCTTTCCGGCGGGGCGTGACTCGGTTTATCGAGGTCGCCCTCGGTGAAGGACTCGAGCAACTCCATCGTGTGCTTGCGTTCCTCTCGAGCTCTGGCCAGGACCTCGGAGATCGGCGGCGGATTCCACGGGGCACCTCGTAGGAGAACGGACGATCCGCTGCGAGCGAACTACTTCGCCGTCGGCAGAGAGATCTGATCGGATCGCGCGGGAATCGAGGCCGGCGAACAGCACGCGCGCCGCGCTCGCCGTACGAGATACCAACCGCTCAAGACGACGGAGAGCGTCGTGATGCCGGCGACGATGGGCTTCACCGCTCCGAGAAACGACGTCCCGAAGAGAGAGAGATAGACTGCGAGCATCGGGGACCCGCAGCAGCCGATGAGGAAACAGCCGGCCGCGTAGAGACCCCCCATGAGAGTCAGGCCGCCGATGACGCCCCCCACTTCCTGGCGACGTTGCCGAATCGTGAGCATCAGGGCGAACGCGGTGAACGCGCCGGCGAGCCCGTATGAGTACCCGAGGAAGTAGTCCTGCCGCTCCGCGTATCTCGCCCAGGCCGAGGGCCGCTCGATCCCGTCGAATGACACCCACTTGGAGGCGACGTCCGCCTCTCGCCACGCGTGGTAGCCGAAGTGACCGGCGAATACGGCCGTGAAGACGACCAGACACACGAGGAGCGTGGTGCGGCTCACGGGTTCAGCTCGAGGGCCGTGGCCTGGAAGAGATACCGGCCGGGCTCGGGTTGGGTGAGGTGGCCCGTTGCCGTGACCGAGGCTTCGACCGCCGGTAGATCGCCGGCGTAGTTGATCGGGATCTGATACTGCGAGCACGTGACGACTTTGCAGTCCGCGTACTCTGCATGATCGATCACGGCGAAGAGCTGCTGCTCGGGTTGCACTGCGGAGACGACTCCGGTGAGGCGGACCTCCCGGCCGGCGAACGTCGCGGGGTTCGTGGCCAGTTGATCGACGTCGAGGACTGCGGCGGTCACGGTGGGGTCGTCCCCTCGGAGTGTCCGTGTCAGCACCACGCCGGCGACGATGAGTGCTGCGGCCCCGAGCACGATGGCGATACGGGGGAGTCTCACGGTGTCACGCTCCTCCGGGGTCGGACGTCGATCGACAGCCGCACCCTTCGTGGCACGGGGGCTCGGGTGCCCGGTCCTGGACGTA
>JALGZO010000679.1 GCA_025774865.1 bacterium
AGGACATTCCGGGCGCCACGACCGTCAAACGGCACGCCGGTCTGGCCGCCGTCGGATCTTGCGACATCTGGGCCACGGGCAGCGTCGACTACGGACAGGGCACCGAGCCGTTCATCGAGCGCCTCCAGCCCGGGGGCGCAACCGGGGTGCCGCCCCTGGCCTCTGACGATTCCCTCCTGGAGGTGTCCCCCAACCCGATCCAGAGCTCCACCCGGATTCGCTTTGCGATGACCGGGAGCGTGGACCGGGCGCAGATCTACAACATTCACGGACAACGGGTCCGAACGCTCTTCGAGGAATCGATCACGGGGAATGCCGTCACGTGGGACGGACGCGATGACGCGGGCGAACGCGTTTTCGGAGGCGTGTATTTCCTCCGAGTGGACACGAGAGACGGCCGGACCTTCACGGAGAAGCTCACGATCGTGCGGTGATCGGGCGACGGCCGGGCCGGGGTGGCTCACGGGCACGGTCCTCGCGCCCCGGACCGGGGCGGCCTCCTATCCCGTCTGTCGCGAGAGGCAAAGGCGAGAGGGTGGCGGGGCCCGCTGGTTGATCCGGCCCGGATGCTCTATCCTCCGGCGCTTCCCCGGGGGTCCCCATGGTGAGTGATCGCATCGTGCCGCAGCGGGTGCTCGTACTCTTCGCCCATCCGGCGTTGGAAAAGTCTCGTGTCAACCGCGTCCTCATCGACGGCCTCGACTCGATGGAAGGGATCACCTTCCACGATCTGTACGAGGCCTATCCGGGCCTGGACATCGACGTGGCGCGGGAGCAGGCGCTGCTGACGGATCACGACGTGATCGTGATGCACCATCCGTTCTTCTGGTACTCGACTCCGGCCATCCTCAAGGAGTGGCAGGACCTCGTCCTGCAGCACGGCTGGGCCTACGGCACGGACGGCAACGCGTTGCGGGGCAAGTTTCTGATGTCGGCGGTCACGACCGGCGGCAAGGAGGACGCGTACGAGGAGGATGGCTTCCACGGATGCCGCGTGCGTGACTTCCTGCTGCCGATCGCACGGACGGCCTGGCTCTGCGGCATGACGTACCTGGCTCCGTTCATCACCCACGGCACGCTCCACATGACCCGCGAGCGGATGGCTGAGCATGCCGCCGACTACCGGCGGCTCCTGCAGGCCCTCCGGGAAGGCGCGGTGGACCTGACGAAGGCGGCCGATCCCGATCTCGCCTACGTCAATCGGGATCTGAGCTCCGTCCTGCCGGAGGCGACCGATGCACGGTGAGTCGCTCTTCATCCAGGCGCTGCTCTACCTGGTCGCCGCCGTCATCGCCGTGCCCATCGCCAAGCGGCTGGGACTGGGGTCGGTGCTCGGCTACTTGCTGGCCGGCATCGCGATCGGGCCGTTCGGGCTCGGCCTCCTCGGCGAGGAAAGGCAGGACGTCATGCACTTCGCCGAGTTCGGCGTCGTCATGATGCTGTTCCTGGTGGGGCTCGAGCTGCAGCCACGCCGGTTGTGGGAGATGCGCGTGCCGGTGCTGGGGATGGGCGGCGCGCAGGTGGGAGTCACGGCGGTGGTCATCGCCGCGATCGCGCTGGGTTTCGGGCAGTCCTGGCAGGCGGCGCTCGCCATCGGTCTGACGCTGGCCCTCTCGTCCACCGCGATCGTGCTGCAGAGCCTGAAGGAGAAGGGGCTCCTGCGTACCGAGGGCGGTCAGTCCTCGTTCGCGGTGCTGTTGCTGCAGGACATCGCGGTCATTCCGATGCTGGCCGTCTTTCCGATGCTGGCGGTGCACCGCGTCGCCCGCGGTGATGATCACGGCGATGGCCACGGGGGCGGACACGACCAGACCTGGCTCGAGAGCCTGCATCTGCCGGGCTGGGCCGAGACTCTGGTGGTGCTGGGCGCGGTGGCGGCGGTGATCGTCGCGGGGCAGCTGCTGGCGCGGCCCTTCCTCCGCTTCGTGGCGGGGACCCGCCTCCAGGAGACGTTCACCGCCGCCGCGTTGCTGCTCGTGATCGGCATCGCGCTCCTCATGAGCCGGGTCGGCCTGAGCCCCGCGCTGGGCACGTTCCTCGCCGGCGTCGTGCTGGCCAACAGCGAGTACCGGCACGAGCTGGAAGGGAACATCGAGCCGTTCAAGGGGCTCCTGCTCGGCGTTTTCTTCGTCGCGGTCGGCGCCTCGATCGATTTCGCGCTGGTGGCGGCGCAGGGGGGAAGCATCGGGGCGATGGTCGCCGCGCTGATCGTCGCCAAGCTGCTGATCCTGATGGCGCTCGGCCGAGTGTTCCGATTACGCCTCGATCAGAACCTGCTGTTCTCGTTCACGCTCGCGCAGGGCGGTGAGTTCGCATTCGTGCTGCTGTCGTTCGCGAAGCAGTCGGGAGTGCTGACCACGGAACAGACCGGTCCGCTCGTCGCCGCGGTGGCGCTGTCCATGGCCGCGACGCCCGTCTTGATGATCCTGAACGAGCGCCTGATCCTGCCGCGCTTCGGCACGAAGGAGGAGGCCGACCGCGAACCCGACGAGGTCGACCAGGAGAGCGCCGTCCTGGTGGCGGGCTTCGGCGAGTTCGGCGGGACGACGGTCCGGTTCCTCCGCGCCAACGGGGTGCAACCGACGGTTCTCGAGACGGACTCGGACCGCGTCGAGCTGCTGCGGCGCCTGGGTCTGAAGGCCTACTACGGCGATGCGCGTCGGCACGAGCTCCTGCACTCGGCGGGTGCGGAGGACGCCCGCTTGCTCGTGGTCGCCGTAGGCGATCTGGAGAGGACCCTCGAGCTCGTGCACATGGCCTGCCGGCACTTCCCTCACCTGACGATCCTCGCCCGGGCGGCCGACTGGTTCGACGCCTTCGAGCTCGTGAAGGCCGGCGTGGATCACGTCTACCGCCACAACGCCGACACCGCCGTCGCCGCGGGGGGAGACGTTCTGCGCCAGCTCGGGCGCCGGGGCCACCAGGTCCATCGTGCCGGCCGGCGCTTCCTGCGACTGGACGGGGAGGCGATGCGGGAACTGGCGGAGGCCTGGGGCGACGACGAGCGCTATTTCTCGGAGGCGCGTGAGTACATCGCGCGCTTGGAGGAGATCATGCTGGCGGAGATGGAGGGGGACGAAGTGCGCGACGCCGGCTGGGACACCGACTCCCTCCGCCAGGACTTCCGCGATCGCCACGTTGGCGATGTCTGACCCGTCCGCGGCCTCGACCGATCGCCCAACCCGAGGTCCCTTCGCACGCTTCCTCGATACGGTCGAGTGGCTCGGCAACTTCCTGCCGCATCCCGTGACGCTGTTTGCACTGATCTGCGTCGCGGTGCTTGCTGTGTCGGGAATCGCCGGTTTCTTCGAATGGCAGGTCGCGGACCCGCGTCCCGAGGGTGCCCGTGGCCGTGCACCCGATGGCATCATCCGTGCCATCAGCCTTCTGAACGCGGAGGGTTTCCGGCGGATCGCGTCCGGCCTCGTGACGAACTTCACGGGGTTCGCGCCGCTCGGCACCGTGCTGGTGGCGCTCCTCGGCGTCGGGGTCGCAGAGCGGGCAGGACTTCTCAGCGCAGTCATCCGACAGTTGGTTCTCGGCGCCCCCCGCAGCCTTCTCACCACGGCCGTGGTGTTCGCGGCTGTCGTTTCGAACACTGCCTCGGAGATGGGCTACGTCGTACTCATCCCGCTCGCGGCCGTGGTCTTCCACTCCGTGGGCCGCAACCCGCTCGTCGGCCTCGCGGCCGCGTTCGCCGGCGTGTCGGGCGGCTACTCGGCAAACATTCTCATTGGAACGGTCGATCCTTTGCTCTCCGGGATCACGACGGAGGCAGCGCGGATCATCGACCCGTCCTATGCCGCGGGTGAAGAGAACGAGATCCTGCCAACCGCCAACTACTTCTTCATGTTCGTGAGCACTTTTCTCATTACGGCCGTGGGTACGCTCGTCACGACGAAGATCGTCGAGCCGAAGCTCGGCCCTTACGATTCCGGCCGGGCCGAATCTGGGGTCGAAGCAGTTGCGCGTGGCCTGGGACCGCTCTCGGCGCTCGAGAGGCGAGGGCTGTAGCTCGCTGCCCTGAGCGTGCTGGTCATGCTGGTGGGGTTGGCCTTCACCGCGCTTCCCGAAAGCGGGTGGTTTCGCGATCCCGGCGAGAACGACACGCTGATCCAGGATCTGCGGCCGATGCTGCGGAGCGTGGTGGCGCTCATCTTCGTTTTCTTCGTGGTCCCCTCGATCGTCTACGGACGCGTGACCGGCTCGATGAGGACGGACCGCGACGTCATCGACGGGATGGCCAAAGCGATGAGTTCCATGGGCCTTTACATGGTGCTCGTGTTCTTCGCAGCGCAGTTCGTGGCCTTCTTCGCTTGGACACAGCTCGGCACGATCACCGCCGTGGTGGGAGCTGACCTGCTTCGGGCGTGGAATCTCACGGGGCCACTGGTCTTCATCCCGTTCATCCTGATGTGTTGCTTCGTCAATCTGATGCTGGGAAGCGCGTCCGCGCAGTGGGCGGTCACTGCACCGATCTTCGTCCCCATGCTGATGACGGTCGGCTACAGTCCTCAGGTCATTCAAGCTGCGTACCGCATCGGTGACTCGACGACGAACATCATCACCCCGATGATGAGCTACTTCGGGCTGATTCTCGCCTTCGCGATGCGCTATGACCGGAAGTTTGGAATCGGAACGTTGATCTCGACCATGATCCCTTACTCGATCGCGTACCTC
>JALGZO010000680.1 GCA_025774865.1 bacterium
CTGGTGGCTGCCCTGCGCGACGACGCCTCGATCGAAGGACGCTCCGTTCTCTTCCCGGCCGCGGATCACGCCCGGCACGACACCATCCTCAGGCTCCGGGAAGCCGGTGCGCGAGTCCACGTCGTGACGGCGTATCGCACGCTGCCGCGCCTCGGGGCGGCCACGGAGCTCGCGGCCCGGCTCTCCCGGCCGGGCGTGGACGCTGTCGTCTTCACGAGCCCGTCCGCGGTGGAGACGCTGGGGGACGTGCTGGGGTCGGGCACGGGGCGGACACGCTTCGCCGCGATCGGAACCACGACCCGCGACCGACTGGAGGCGGCCGGCGCCCGGAACGTCGTCATGCCGGATCGACCGGACTTCGAAGCACTCGCTCGCGCGCTGGCCTGCGCGCTCAGTCCCGGATAGGATCCTCTCATGATCGAGCTTCCCCATCGTCCCCGGCGCCTCCGGGCGAGCCCGCAGTGGCGCCGGCTCGTTCGCGAGACGCGCCTCGCCGTCGACGATCTCGTCTGGCCGCTCTTCGTGAGGACCGGCGAGGGCGTCCGCGAGGAGATCGAATCGATGCCGGGGTGCTTCCGTTTCTCGGTCGACGAGCTCGTGAAGGAGGCGAAGGAGGCGGCCGGGCTCGGGATCCCGGGCGTCATCCTCTTCGGGATCCCGGACGAGAAGGACGAGACCGGCTCCTCCGGCTGGGACCCCGACGGCATCGTGCCGCGGGCGATCCGAGCGATCAAGGCCGAGGTCCCCGAGCTCCTGGTCTGGGCCGACGTCTGCCTGTGCGAGTACACGAGCCACGGGCACTGCGGTCTCATCCAGGACGGCGAGGTGCAGAACGACGAGACGGTCGAGCTCCTGGTGAAGGCGGCGCTCGCCTACGCCCGCTCCGGGGCGGACGCCGTGTGCCCGTCCGACATGATGGACGGCCGGGTCGGCGCGATCCGCACCGCGCTCGATGACGCCGGCCGGACCAGCACCGTGATCGTCTCGTACGCCGCGAAGTACGCGTCCGCCTACTACGGTCCGTTCCGGGACGCGGCCGGCTCCACGCCCGCGTTCGGCGACCGCCGCACCTACCAGATGGACGCGGCCAACGTGGACGAAGCGATGCGCGAGGTGGAGCTCGACATCGGAGAGGGCGCGGACATCGTGATGGTGAAGCCGGCTCTCGCGTACCTGGACGTCATTCGTCGCGTCGCCGACGATTTCTCGATGCCGGTCGCCGCATACAACGTGTCCGGCGAGTACTCGATGGTGAAGGCGGCCGTCGCCGCCGGCGCGTTCGACGAGCAGGCAATCGTGCTCGAGACGCTCACCTCGATCCGCCGGGCCGGCGCCTCCGTCATCCTCACCTATCATGCGAAGGAGGTCGCGCAGTGGCTCGCGTGACGGAACGACCTGAACGCGCCGCGAGCGCCGAGCTGCAGGCTCGGGCCGAGCGCGTCATGCCGGGCGGGGTCAGCTCGCCGGTTCGCGCGTGGAAGGCCGTGGGCGGCTCGCCGCCGTTCGTGCGCAGCGCGAACGGCGCTCGAATCGTCACCGAGGACGGCGCGGAGCTACTCGATTTCGTAGGCTCGTGGGGGCCGATGCTGCTCGGTCACGCGCACCCGCGAATCGTCGAGGCCGTGCGGGGCGCGGCGACGAGCGGCACGAGCTTCGGCGCGCCGACCGAGCGCGAGGTGCTTCTCGCCGAGCGCATCGCCGAGCGAGTGCCGTCTGTCGAGATGGTGCGCTTCGTGAACTCCGGCACGGAGGCCACGATGTCCGCCGTCCGTCTCGCGCGCGGCGTCACGGAGCGGCCGCTCATTCTGAAGTTCGAGGGGTGCTACCACGGCCACGCCGACGCGTTCCTGATCCGGGCGGGATCGGGGGCGGCGACCTTCGGCACCCCGACGAGCCCCGGGGTCCCGGAGGGCGTCGCGGCCGACACCCACATCGCCCGGTTCAACGACCACGGCACGGTGGAGGCGATCTTCGACGTGAACCCGGGGAAGGTCGCGGCGGTGATCGTCGAGCCCGTCGTGGGCAACTCGGGCTGCATCCCGCCGGACGCCGGCTACCTGGAGTTCCTCCGCGACGTCACCGAGCGCCACGGCGCGCTCCTGATCTTCGACGAGGTGATGACGGGACTCCGCCTCGCGCGGGGCGGCGCCCAGGAGCTCTACGGCGTCACGCCCGACCTCACGACGCTCGGGAAGGTGATCGGCGGTGGCCTACCGGTCGGCGCCTACGGTGGACCACGCGAGCTCATGCGTCGGGTCTCCCCCGCGGGCGACGTCTACCAGGCCGGCACGTTGTCGGGGAACCCGCTCGCGATGGCGGCGGGGCTCGCGATGCTCGACGGCATCGACGCCGATCCCGGCCTCTACGATCACCTGGACACCCTTGGCCAGCGTCTCTCTGACGGGATGCGGGCCGCCATCGGCGACCGGGGACTCGCGGACCGGCTCTCCTTCCAGCGGGTCGGATCCATGTTCTGTCTCTACTTCACGAAGGGTCCCGTGAGGAACTGGGACGACGCCGCGAAGTCGGACGGCGAACGCTTCGCGAAGTGGTTCCACGGCCTCTTCGAGCGTGGCATCCAGGTCGCCCCGTCCGGTTTCGAGGCCGGATTCCTGTCCGCCGCCCACACCGAGGACGACGTGGACGCGTTCGTCACGGCCTCGCGGGAGGCTCTCGGCGAGGCCTTCGGGACGGCGGCGTGATCACACTCGCGAACGATTCCTTTCTGCGCGCCGCCCGGGGCGAACGCGTCGAGCGCACGCCGGTGTGGGTCATGCGCCAAGCGGGGCGTGTGTTGCCGGAGTACCGCGCCGTGCGCGAGAAGCACTCGTTCCTCGACGTCGCCCACACCCCGGAGCTGTGCGCCGAGGTGACCGTCCAGCCGGTCGACCGGCTCGGCGTCGACGCGGCGATCCTCTTCTCCGACATCCTGCTGCCGCTCCCGGCGATGGGCATCGGCGTCGACTTCGTCCCGCAGCCCGTCCTCGAGCGAACGCACGATCCGGCGGCGGGCGTTGCCTCGCTCCGCCGTCCCGATCCCGAGGCCGACTGGAAGTTCCTCGGTGATTGCGTCCACGCGACGGTCGCGAAGCTCGATGGCCGGGTCCCGCTCATCGGCTTTGCGGGTGCCCCGTTCACGGTCGCCACTTACATCCTGGAGGGCAGCTCGAAGCATCACTCCGCCACGCGCCGCTTCCTCCATTCCGATCCGGAGGGCTTTCGCGAGCTCCTCTTCTTCCTCGCCGATCGGCTCGCGGAGTGGCTGCGGGTCCAGATCTAGGCGGGCGTCGCGGCGGTCCAGCTATTCGACTCGTGGGCGGGCGTGCTCTCCCCCGCCGACCAGGGGCGATTCTCGCTGCCGGCGGCGCGGCGGGTTCTCGAGAAGGTGACCGCTCCCTCGGATCTCCCGACGATCTACTTCGCGCCGGGCGCCGGGGGCGCGTTGACCGCGCAGGCCGAGCTCGGCACCACCGTCCTGGGGGTCGATTGGCGCGTGGACCTCGCGGAGGTGCGCGCCGCCCACCCCGAGAAGCCGTTACAGGGTAACTTGGACCCGGGCGTGCTCCTGGGATCGCCGGCCGGAATCGAATCCGGGGTGAGGCGCGTTCTGGAGGCCGCGGGGCGGGACGGCGGCCACGTCTTCAACCTGGGCCACGGAATCTTGCCCGACACTCCGGTCGAGAACGCGGAGCTCCTGGTGAAGCTCGTCCACGAAATCAGCGAGGCGGGGCCATGACAGGGAACAGCGGAGCGCCCGACGCGAAGGAGATCGCGGAGCTCCTCGAGCGGTACGACAAACCGGGGCCGCGCTACACGTCGTACCCCACCGCGGTGGAGTTCTCGGAGGATGTGGGGGCCGCGGACTACGAGGCCCGGCTCGCGGCGGTCGCCAAGAGCGACGAGCCTCTTTCGCTCTACTTCCACCTTCCCTTCTGTCACGAGCGCTGCACGTTCTGCGGTTGTCACGTCATCATCACGAAGAAGCATGAGGTCGCCACGGACTATCTCGATTTCCTGCATCGGGAGATCGATCTCGTCGCCGATCGGCTGGGAGAGCGGACCCGCGTCCGGCAGTACCACTGGGGCGGCGGCACTCCCACGTTCCTGTCGGCGGCGGAGATGGAAGCGCTATTCGAGAAGAGCGCTTCGCGCTTCCGAATCGAGCCGGACGCGGAGGTCGCGATCGAGGTCGACCCGCGCGTCACCTCGGACGAGCAGCTGGAGCTGTTGCGTCGGCTCGGCTTCAACCGCCTGTCGATGGGCGTGCAGGACTTCACGCCGGAAGTCCAGGCGGCGATCAATCGTAACCAGACGGAGGCCGAAACCAGAGCACTCGTCGAGAAGTGCCGGAAGCTCGGATTCGACTCTCTGAACGTCGACTTGATCTACGGCCTCCCGAAACAATCGGTCGGGGCATTCGTCGGGAATCTGGAGAGAGTCCTCGCCCTGCGGCCGGAGCGAGTCGCCGTCTACAGCTATGCGCACGTCCCGTGGATGAAGGTGAACCAGCGGAAGACCGAAGAGGAGTTCCTGCCGTCCCCGGCGGTGAAACTCCGGCTCTTCGCGGAAGCCCGTCGCGCGTTCACGGACGCCGGTTACGATCCGATCGGGATGGACCACTTCGCCCTGCCGGACGACGAGCTGGCGGTCGCCGCGCGCGAGGGGAAGCTC
>JALGZO010000681.1 GCA_025774865.1 bacterium
GAGGAGCAAGCGGCCGACGAAGAGAAGGCCCAGGCCAGTGAAAGTGAAGAGGACACCGAGACTCCTGAGGAAGACAGCGAGAAGAAGTAACGGTCGATCAGGGCGCATTTCTCGCGGCGACGGCTCCACGGGGAGGGTAGCGGATGACCAAGGCCGACTTGGTTGAAGAAGTTGTTCGAGTCACCAACGTAAGCAAGAAACACGCGGAGATCATCGTCAATACCGTCTTCTCGTCGATCATCGACGCCCTCCGCAATGAAGACAAGATAGAGCTACGTGGATTCGGCAGTTTCCGGGTGCGCCGTCGTCGCCCTCGCCAGGGCCGAAACCCGAAGACCGGCGATCAGGTTGCCGTACCGGAAAAGAGAATCCCGTACTTCAAGCCGGGCAAGGAACTGAAGGACCTGATCAACCTCGAAAGCTCTTCCGACATTGCGGACGAGACTCCCGTCATCGAGGCCTCGACCGCGGGTGTCGGCGGCGACCCCGTGCTTCCCGAGCCCGGCGCCGAGTCGTGACGACCCGTACCGCCCGCTTTCGATGGAGCATTTGTTCAGCCCGTGGCGCTTCCGTTACGTGACCCAACCCAAGGGTGAGAACGGCTGCGTCTTCTGTCGGATCGTCGAGTCCGATCCTGCGGAAGACGAGGAGCACTTCGTTCTCGCGCGTGCGGACCATCATTTCGTGGTGTTGAACATCTACCCTTACACGACAGGCCACCTGATGGTCGTGCCCTACCAACACGAGGCGCACCTTTCACGTTTGCCCCAGGAGGCGTTGGGGGAGTTGGCACAACTGGCTGCCAGAGCAGAACGGCTCCTGATCGACGTCTACCGCGCCGAAGGTGTCAACCTGGGAATGAATCTGGGGCAGTGCGCCGGAGCGGGTATTCAGGAACACCTCCATCTCCATGCCGTTCCTCGGTGGTGTGGGGACACGAACTTCATGACGGTCACCGGACGGACACGCGTTTTGCCGGAGGAGTTACGAGAGACGTGGCGCAAGTTCCACGGGCGGATCTGAGAGCGATCGATGCGCGAAGTCGAACAGTACGGAAGCGGGGAAGACCAACGTCCCGGATCGACGGCGGCAGGCGTTCGATATCATATCGAAACGTGGGGCTGCCAGATGAACGTCCACGATTCGGAGAAACTCGCCGGGTCGATGGAGAGTCTCCGCCCGCGCCCCGATCATCGATTTCGTCATCGGGCCGCGCGCCACCGCCAGTCTGCCTCGCACGCTCGAGCGTCTGCGCGCCGGTGACATGTCGGTCCGCCACACGGTGGACATCGAGTACCGAGACGATTCGATCCGATATCCGTTCGATGCCATCCGGCGCGAAAGCCCGGAGACGGGCAAGGCCTACGTCACGATCATCGAGGGCTGCAATCACCGCTGCACGTATTGCATCGTACCCACGACCCGAGGACGCGAGATCTACCGTCCCATGAACGAGGTGTTGACCGAGGTGCGCGCCCTGGCCGAGACCGGAATCCTGGAGGTCGAGTTTCTCGGCCAGACCGTCAACGCCTACCGCGACCTGGATGCCAACACGCTGGCCGACTTGCTTCGCGCCGCCGCAGCAGTTCCCGGTATCGAGCGTCTACGCTTCACGACGTCGCATCCCGCCCAGATGACCGAGAGTCTCATGGACGCCATGCACTCGACGCGCCCGACGCTTTGTCCCTATCTGCACCTGCCCGTGCAGTCCGGCAGCAGCGACGTCCTCGCCAGGATGCGACGGGGCTACGACCGCGATACGTACGTGGCCAAGATCCAGGCCCTGCGCGATCGCATGCCGGAGATGCTGTTCGGCACCGACGTCATCGTCGGCTTTCCCGGCGAGACGGAGGAGGAGTTCGCGAAGACACTGGACCTGCTGGACGAGGTATCCTTCGACACCGTCTATTCATTTGCATACTCCGAACGGCCCGGAACCCGGGCGATCGCGCTCGGGGACGATGTGCCGATGGCCGTCAAGATGGAGAGGTTGCAGCGTTTGCAGGCGAGACAACAGGAGATCCAGAGGCGGCGG
>JALGZO010000682.1 GCA_025774865.1 bacterium
CGGGGCCGGGGCCGAGGACGGCCAAGCATAGGAGCGAGAGCAGAGTGCGGACAACGATTCGCGGTGACCGGTAGCCCAGAACTCTCGAACTGCAAACATCGAACGCGGAAAACATGACGGGTCCTCCCGGCGGAGTTCGGTGTTGCGTCGTAACCCGCGAGATGAACGTCCGCCGCGCGAGACAACTCGGAAGCGGACGCCGCGCGCCGACCGATTGATGAGTCATAATTCCACAATACCCACCGACGCTTCACGAGAGCTACTGATACATCGCGGGTGAATCGCGTAGCCGAGCGTGTGCCGGACGGCCCCGCCGCGCGATTTCCTTTCCTTTCCACTCTCGATTATGCTCCGCGACATGTCCGAGACGTCACCCGCCCGCCCGCGCGCCACGCCTGCGAACGAGCAGCTTCGGTCGAGAACCGCGCTGGTGATCGCCGGGGTCGCGGGCGTCCTGACTCTCGCGGGTCTCTGGATCGGACGGGCGCCCGCACTCTGGATGGTCCTCACGCCCCTGTTGGCTGGAGGCGTCTACCTCTGGCTCACGCGCCGGGATCGCCGGCGCGCGCGGATCCGCCGCGAGCCCTTTTCCGACGAATGGGAGCGCATCCTCCGCCACGACGTGGCGTTCTTCAACGCGCTCGACGAACGGGAGAAGGCCCGGTTTCGCGAGCACGTTCAGATCTTCCTCGCCGAGAAGCGCGTCACGGGGATCCGGACCGAGCTGGACGAGCGGACACGGGTCCTGGCGGCGGCGAGTGCCATCATCCCGATCTTCGGGTTTCCGGAATGGGAGTGGGACCAGATCAGCGAGATCCTCATCTATCCCACGACGTTCGACGAGGAGTTCGGGATCGGACGCGCCGAGGGACAGCGCGTGCTCGGGATGGTCGGGACCGGTGCGATGAACCGCATGATGATCCTTTCCGAGCCCGACCTGCACCACGGGTTCCGGGATTCCCGCGACCGGCGCAACGTCGGGGTCCACGAGTTCGCGCACCTCGTCGACAAGTCGGACGGCGCGATCGACGGAGTCCCCGGGGCGGGGCTCTCGCGCCACACGGTCGGTCCCTGGATCGAGCTGGTTCGCCGCAAGATGGCGGAGATCGAGGCTGGCCGCTCCGACATCGACGCCTATGCGTTGACCAACGAGGCGGAGTTCTTCGCGGTGGCCACCGAGTACTTCTTTGAGAGGCCCGAGCGGATGCGGCGCAAGCATCCCCAGCTCTACGCGATGCTCGCCCGCGTCTTCCGGCAGGACATGCTCTCCCGCGTGCGCGATCTGGTCGTCGGTCCGTCGCGGGGCAAGCTGGGACGCAACTCGCGGTGTCCCTGCGGAAGCGGGCGTAAGTACAAGAAGTGCTGTCTGGGGCAGGCGGGTGCGGCCCGATGACGCTGCTTCGACGCGACAGGCCGGCGTTCGGGCGCCCCGGCATCGAGCCGCGCTGGACGCACGGTGGCAAGGATGCGGACCGGATCGCCGGGTGGCACGGGCAACATCGGGAGTGATCCGCTATTCATCGCGGTCGCGGCTACCTAGCGACGCCCGATCGGCCCGATCCTCGCAGCCATCCCGCCACGAACATCATCACGGCGAAGAGCACCGGTCGCAGCACCTGCGCGCCTTCGCCGTTCGCGATGTGCGTGTACGCCGCTCCGATCATGATTCCGGTGAGGCCCAGGATAGCCAGCCGCGTGAGCTTCGGGATCACGAGTCCTGCACCGCCGGCGAGCTCGAGCCCGCCGATGAGCGTGGCGAACCAGGCAGCGTATCCCCACCCCGCGAACATCTCGGTTGCGGAGCCCGTCAGCTTACCGAGCCCAGCCACCAGAAACATGGCCGCGAGTATGGAGGACAGGACCCAGCCGGCGATGAGCCGCGGCTTCGATGAGCTCATGATTCCCTCTTTCCCCGCAGAGCTTGGTCAGCATGCCCGCGGCGTTTTGGTCCTCCGAAGCGCTAGGCGCCCGAGGGATCTTCCGACCAGTGACCGTGGACCAGCTTCCACCCGTCGACCCGCCGAATCCAGATCTCCGTAGCGCGTCCCACCAACGGATCCTCCAGGGCGGACGTTTCCAATACCAGATGCGACGTATGCCACGCGATCTCACCGCGGATGCTCACCATGGCGTGCACTTCGGTCCATTCCGTCGATCCCAAGCTGCGAAACATCTTCTCGAAGCCTCGCGTTGCCTCGTCGATCTTGTCGATCCGTGAAATCAACTTCGATGGAAAGACCAAGAATTCGGAAGATCGGTCGAGAAGACTCACCAGGGTCTCGACATCCCTCGCCTCCAGAGCACGAACGAACCTCTCGTGCGCCTCGATCACAGCACTCGGATCCGCGCTCTCAGTCATTTCTGCCGGCGGCCCTTCCTCCGGCGTGGACCCGGAGCACGAACAGAGGACCACGCACAGGACGCCCAGGGGCACACAGCAAGACCACTTCGCCATGGTTCCACCTCCTCCCGCCAGGAATCGTAGACCTGCGATACCGAGCCTGGCTACCCCCCCGCAACGCCAACGGGAGGACGATCGCCTCCCGAACGCGACAGTGTGCGAACCAAGTGTGAGCGGGCGATCTGCTGTCTGGATCGTCCGCCCAGATCTTTGTCGGCGCGATCAGGAGGGCGGCAAGGGAGGAGATGTCACCGTCCGATAAAGTCCCGGTGCTGGGAGCAAGACCACGCATTTCATGGTCAACTCCCGGGGATTCGTCGACCGGAGTCGCATCATCTACTTTGATATGCGGGGCCGGTTCCACCGGTCGCCCAGCGGAACCGGACCTCGCCTGACTGGGACAGCCGAACCTCACCGCCCAGGTGATCTCGCGCCGTCCCCTCTCGAGAGCGCCCGGTGTAGACGCGGTTTCTTACGAATCGGCTATCTCGAGATCACCCCGTCCAGGTCGAACTGACCAAACCCCGCAATCGTGTCGGCGGTCCCGTTGTACGTGCCGCCGCCCGTGGCGCCCGCGAACCGGCCGGTGCCGCCCGGGACGAACCAGAAGTTGCCGCTGAAGGCGACATCGCCTGGCCCGGGACCGACGAAGTCGCCGCGACCTTCGAACTCCCAGAGGAGCTCGTCTCCGTTCGCGGCAGTGATTACCCCTTGGCCCGTTTGACACAGAGAATCCGGCAAACAGGAGAAGTCCACCTGTGACAAGGTGTAGATCGTACCGCTGCCGATGTGGTCGCCCTCGATGACGCCGGGGAATATCACGTGGGCGATCCCGTCCGGACCCGGTTGACAATCTGGCGTGGCGGCTCCGCAGAGGATCGTGTTCTCTTCGTGCGCGAAGAACGGCACCGTCTTCGGTTCCGGAGGAATCATCTCGGGCCGCGAATTCTCCGTGCCCGTCACCACCGGGTTCTCGTTCATGCACCCGACCACCGCCACCATGGCGAAGATCACAAGGGAGTAGATCAAGCACTTCATGAGTTTCTCCTGGGTTATCGCCCGTGCGCCGCGCGTCTTTCGAAACGGGCGGACGGAACGCTCCAGACGCTCAAGGCGCCTTACCGGGGTCCGCCCTGAGGGCAGAGCGGACCCCAGATCGCGGGGGCTCGCCCGATCTGTTGTCGCACCCCGACGGGTTTGGAAAGAGGACGGGCGCACGACTTCTCGAGAATAGTCGACCTCCCGTAGCGGCTTGTAGCAGGGAAACCCCTACACGGCGGGGCCGTCCGTGTGGGGGATTCCCCCACAGGACGGGTCACTCGATCAGCAAGCCGTGCTTCAGGGCATACTTGACCAGTGCGGCCCGGTTGCGGATACCGAGCTTCTTGATGCCGCGCGCGCGATACGCCTCCACGGTCTTCTCACTGAGCGAGAGTCGATCGGCGATCTCGAGATTGGTGTGTCCGAGTGCGACCAAGTGCAGCACCTCGCGCTCGCGCCCGCTCAAAGCTTCCCATACTTCGCCCTCGTTCCTCGGCGCTGCTGTCTCCGGTGGAATCAAACCCTCCACGAGACTGCCCGTCATGGCCGGATGCACGTAGACCTCCCCGCGAACGACGGCGCGGATCGCAGAGACGAGCTCCACGTCGGCTGCTTTCTTCGGAACGTACCCCGCCGCACCCGCTCTCAGCGCGCTCCTCAGATAGGAATCCTCGACGTGCATGCTGAGAACGAGGATGCGACTCTCAGGGGAGACCTCTCGAAGAGCGCCCATCGCCTCGACCCCGCTGAGTCCCGGCATGCTCAGGTCGAGCAAGATCCCGTCGGGCTTCAGGTCGCGGGCCAGGCCCACGGCCTCCCGCCCGTCTCCCGCCTCTCCCACCACCTCGAGGCCCGCCTCCCGGTCGATCAGAACCCTGAGTCCCGAGCGAAGCACCGCATGGTCGTCGACCAGGAGCAGACTCGTGTCAGCCATTCCTGTCGCCGCCTCTTCCGCCGGAAGCCGCACGGCGGAAACGGGAGACGGGGCTGGCCCCACCGGGGAGTCCCCCATGGAACCGAGCCCCGCCCGTCAGACTTCTCCCCTACCTGCTCAGGTGCACGAACTTTGCCGTCTTCGTCCCTTCCGGAGTCGTCAGCCGTGCGGAGTACACGCCCTGGCCGATGAGACGGCCGGTCGAGTCTCTGCCTTGCCACGCAATCTTCCGATGACCGGCCGGCATCTCGCCAGACAGGACTGTCGC
>JALGZO010000683.1 GCA_025774865.1 bacterium
ACTTGGCCGAAGGTGGGCTTCCGCCAGAACGGATACCGGTCGGAGCGGGAACCGTGAGGATCGTGGCAGGCGGTACACTGCACGTAGCCTGCGGCATCCACTCCCACCTCGCCGCCGGGATCGTCCGGCGGCCAGCGAAGGTCCCGATTCGCGAGGGCCACGCCCTCGTTGAACCGTATCGAAACGGGATGAGTCCCGGACAGATCCCGGCCCAGATTGCTGCGGCGGTGCGACGGAATCTCGCCCGCGCTGCCGACATTCTGCATCGCGATGTCACCACTCAGACCGCGCACGGCGCCGACCGCGATCGTTCCGTCGTGGCACGAGAGGCACAGCTTGGTCGCACCGTTGGGCTGCTCGGCGCGCCCCGTCATCGTGGAGCGCTCGTACGTCTGGAAGCTCCCGGGCGTCGTCGTGAGGTGGTTCCAGAGCGGACCGTCCTTGGCCGCGTTGTGACTGCTGTGGCAGAAGATGCAGATCCTGGTCTCCGTTGGAGACTTGATCTCACCCGGTCCCGAGACCGAGAGATTGTGCCGCGTCTCCACGATCGACGTCTTCGCCCCGAACGCCCGGCACGCAACGCCGACGACCATCACCAGAATCACCGCCATCCTGCGCGTCCGGTCCATCAGCCGTCTCCCAGATAGCGTAGGACCTGTACGCGGTTGTTGAACGTGTCCGCCACGTAGACTGCGTCCCCGGCAACATCGATGCCGCCGGGCGACCAGAACTCGCCTGGACCCTGGCCCCGGGCGCCCACGACCAAGAGGAGCCGACCCGATCCGTCGAAGACCTGGATGTTGTCGAACAGGGCGTCCGCCACGTACACGTGTCCGTCGCCGTCCACGGCCAGCCCCTTGGGACGAGCGAACGTGCCCGGTCCATCTCCTTCGCGTCCGAACGCAGACAGGAGTGCTCCGTCCCCGTCGTAGCGTTTGATGCGGTAGTTGAGGGTATCGTTCACGAGGAGCGCCTCGCCGTCGGTGACCGCAAAGGTGGGGAAGTTCAGCCCGGCGTCCGCCGCCGCCCGTTCCCCGACCGAACCCAGGGGGCGTCCCTCGAAGTCGAACACCTTGATGGCGTGGGCCCCCGTGTCGACCACGTAGAGGCGACGCGTAGCCGCCACGACGGCGATCCCCGTCGGTCGCAGGAGACCGTCCTCGATCAGGGGTTCCACCTTCCGGCCGTCGAACCGATAGACCGTGCCGTTCCCACTGTCCGTCACGAAGACCTGTCCGGCCCCCGCCCCGAGCGCGATCGGATGGTCGAACGGACGATCGTCGCACTCGTGCAAGCGGTAGGTACCCGCATCGGGGCTCACTTCCACCAGCGCGGCGAGGTTCTGACAGGTGAGGTAGAGCTTCTCTTCTCCCACCAAGACGTCGAACGGAAGGCCGAGCGTTTCATCCTCCGCGGCACCTCCGATGAAACGCACCAGTCGCTTCATGAAGCCGGTCTGGGGTCGCAACGAGCTGCAGTCGATGGTCGACACGTACTGAACGCGAGGCTCATCCGGTGGAGGCGGCCATAGGGGTCCGCCGTCTCCGACCGCGACGGTGGAGCCGGCGAGGAGAAGAACGAAGGCCGTGATGACCGGTACTCTCATCTCGTCTCCTACCAGACGTCGAAATCCCTGGTGAGCTTCGCCAGGAGCTGCTGGTACCGATACTCTTCCGTGAGTTGCCGATCCCGCGAGTAAGTGTGCGACAGAACCAGACGCACTCTCCGGATCGTCAAGCTGGCCCGGGTCTGGATCTCGAACAGCTTCTGAGTCGGTAATCCGATGAGGGCCCGTCTCTCGTCGATCAGCGAGGAGCGGACCGGCAAGTTGACCCTCGGGATCCGCGCGGACAGCGACGCCATGATCCGGCGCACGCGGGTGTCGTTGGTCGTGAGGAGCATGGCGTTCCCACCCGCCGTGAACGCCGACGAGACCGCCGTCTGGACATCGACTCGATAGGTGTGCCGGACCTGGTCCTCGAGCGGACTGACCGCGATCCCGATGATCGCCTCCTCCGCCGAGATCTCGCGGCCGAACCGCTGCAGCTCGTGACTCGTATGGAGCCCGACCCTCGCCCCCTTCATGGTGCGGCTGGTGATGCCCACCTCGCCCAGGTAGGTGCTCTTCGTACCTGTGCCGGTATCCGTCTCGCGCTGCCGCCACGTGTAGTCACCCTTGAACTTCAGCAAGCCGATCACGCCGAGGTTCAGCACCTCTCCCCCCAGGATGGCGTGCGACTCGAGCTCATTCGAGGATCCATCCGGGTTCTCACGCGTACCTGCCGTGTATTTCAGGATGTATCTGGGTAGCCATCGAATGCCGGCCGAATGGAGCTCCAGGCGGTTGTCGATCTCGCCGGTGTACTGTCGGCTCCGGTATTGCAGGTTGTCACTCACGTAGGTGGCCGACACCCGGGCGCCGACCTCGTGGAGGTGGAACCCCGTGGGGAGCGACGCGCTCCCCAGGATCATGTTCGAGTTGCTGGTCACATCGGTGATGTCGGTCCGGGTGGACGTCCTCCCGAAGGTGTGGGAACCCTGGACGTTGAGACCGCGCCGTCGCCGATAGCGCGCCGTAGTCTGGTGGGTGAACGCGTCGGAGGCCTGCGAGGAGACGTCCTCGATGTCCGTCGTGTTCTGTGTCAAGGTGGTCAGAAAGTCGAATCGGGTGTTCAGTGACGGCGCGTAGTTCGCCAGGTTGTTGAACGTGCTCAGCTTCGAGTCCATCCGTTGCACGTCTTCCCGGATCTTGTTGTAGACGAAGAACGCTTCATCCTGGAATGACCCGTCTCCTCCGGCGCTGAAGGTGGAGCGCACCATGTCCGTGACCCGGGAGACGTCCTTGGAACCCAGCGGTGTGGTATGAACGATCTTCCACTGCATGTCCCCCCTCACGAGCACAGTGGCCCGGAAGGAGTTCAGCCTGAGGGGCACGAACTCGGTGTCGTGCGAGCCCCGGTCGAGCGAGAGGAAAACGGTCTCGCCCGCGGCCAGGGTATCCACGAGGACCTGGTTGATGAACAGGAGGACCGTGTCGTCCGGGATCTCGTTACGGACGACGACCGGGTGCACAAGAGCTGCGTCGTCGGGTCGGATCGTCAGGAAGTCGACGAAGATGTCCCGGTCTTCGCCGAAATCGTACTGGCGATTCACCTTGTCCTTGTTCTGCTGGGCGGTGAAGCTCACGTTCACTCGTCTCGGCAGCGCCCACTTCCAAAGGGCGCCTCGCTGTTCCGCCACGGTGTCGTAGCGCCGGACCACGGCCAGTGACGGGCTCTGGAGGTCCGACGCCGCCCGGTTGTTGACTTCGTAGCGCAAGGACGGGACTTCGGCCTTGCTCATGTAGAATCCCAGAGGAAACGGTCGCATCCCGAATAGCGACAACCGCACGTCGTACCTGGTGAGATCCGGCCTGTTCCTGCCGCTGCTGTCCTCCCCCTTGTTCGTCGACTTGTGGTAGGCCCCAGACAGGCGACCCCCGAGCGAGAAGTGGGCAACACGCCCGTCCGCCACAGGTCCCTTGACCCAGAGATCGACATAGGGGCTGCTGAGCGAACGAGTGACGTCGTCCTCCTTGATCCCGCTGGCCAGAACGGTTCGGCTGAACGCATAGCCGTCGAGTTCGATCCCGAATCCCCCGTGGACGGTCGGGCGCGCGCTCGCCCCTGCGGCGAGACCGAACGCCAGCAGCGTCGTCAGGAATCCGGTCCGAATATCTCGCCTGACCATGGTCTCACCCGCCTACTGAATGTGGCACCTCAGGCACAGGGCGGAACTCGCGTTCGACTCGATCAGAAAATCGGAATAGGTGTCGTCGTGCGGGTTGTGACACGACGTGCACTCTACGTAGAGCCCGTCCGACAGGAGCTTGTCCGGGTAGCTCTGGCCGTTGCCCGTCTTGGGCTGGAAGTTCGTGTCCTGGGTGGAGTCGTAGGTAATTCCCACCGGGTGGTCATCCGAGAGGTCCGTACCCACGTACGCATGCGAGCTCGAAGAGAGCCGGCCCACACCATCCAGGCCCGCTCCCCCGGGCGTGCCGTACGTTCCTGCGCCGCCGGGACCCGGCACGTTGTTCAACGAATTCACGGCGATCGTCCCGTCGTGACACGACAGGCAGATGAGGGATCCCATGTGGGGAGTCGGCGACTGGTTCATGTCCATCGTCGGAGAGTCGTACATCGTATAGGGCTGACCGGCGTCCACCTCGTGGTTCCAAAGGGGACCCGACCCCTGATCGGCGTTGTGCACCGTATGACAGAACACACACACCCGGTTTGTTCCCCAGAAGAAGGCGTTCGGGCTGTACGCCGACGAGGAGAAGTTGTGCTTCGTCTGTTCGACACCGGCTTTGGCAATCACACCGATGGTCAGAATCAACGACGCGATCAAGCAGCAGACGAGCGTCCTCATGATCCTGTCTCCTTCGAGGGGGACAAGTAACGAAACTCCTGGATCCGCAGGTTGATGGAGTCCACGACGTAAATGACGTCGTTCGACGTGACGCAGATGCCGGCGGGCAACCGGAACTGTCCCGCACCCAACCCGTGGGCACCGAAGCCGAGGATCTCGCGCCCTTCAGGGTCGAATACCTGCACGTTGTTCCCGAGGGCGTCGGTCACGTAGAGATGACCAT
>JALGZO010000684.1 GCA_025774865.1 bacterium
GTCCGGATACATCGTGCGCTCGTAGTCGCCGAATACGCCTGCCTCGAACGATGATCTGAGATTCTCCACGATGATTTGAGGCCCGACCGGCGTCTGCCACACGTGGTTGCCCCCACCCCCCTCCAACGGAGTCCGGGTCGGGAAGAGATCGCACGCCGTCCCGAGCAGACCGAGCGCGGAGACGGCGAGAGCGGTCGCCGCTCCCGGCCGACGCCGTCGGACACGACGAGGCTGCCTCATGGTGTGTCGTCCTTTACCTCGCGGAACGGTTGGTAGCGGATGCTCGCGCGAATGTTGTAGAAACGATCATCGCCCACGGTGGCCAGGGCTCCGGCCTTGTGCGACTGCCGGAAGTCGATGTCGACGGACACGTGGCGCGTGAAGTTCCTCTTGTAGATGAAGCCGAACGAGAACTCGGATGTCCGGGGCTGCGACGAGAGGACCCGCTCGCCCTCCGAGATCACGAACCGGTCGTCCGCATCCCGCCGGTAAGCGACGTTCGTCTTCAGCCCTTGATACGGATTGTAGATGAGCTTGAGATCGAGCCTCAGCCGCCGCAGCTCCGACGTCCGGACGTAGCGCCGCTGACCGTCCTCGTCCTTGGGGTACTGGCCCAGGTCGGTGTATTCGTAGTTCCAGAGCACGTCGGTCGACAGCCTCGGCGTGAATTGCTGCTGCCACCGCTGCCCCATGGAGAAGCGCCGCGTGAGCTCGTCATCCTCCACCCGGAAGTCGAAGATCTTGTAGCGCACGTCCGCATTGAAGTTACCCGTGATGCTGGCGCTCCCGATCTTCCATGAATAGTCCGGCGTGATGATGTACGTGTAGTCGACCCGGTTGTCGCCCGAACGGGTCGGATGGATGTTGATCGTCTCGTCCTGCCTGATGTCCATGTTCAGCGCCGTCGACAGATTCTGGACGGGAGGTGTCCAGCGGACCACGAAGAGGCCCCGCTGCTTCTTGAGATCTCGGTCTCCCGAGTTTGATACTGGATCGTCGAACTCGAACGCGTCCAGCGTGATGAAGTAGGCCGCGCTCGCGGTCAGGTTGGGCGTGATCCCTTGCTCGAAATCGGCCGACGCCTTCTGCGCGTAGACCAAACCGGACTGGTTGGAGACGTACTCGCGATTGTCCACCGAGCTGAACATCTTGACCGTGAGCTCTCCCTCCTCCCACGGCCCATAGACGATGTTGACGTCCGCGGCCTGGGTCGTCGTGCGAGTCAAGCGCGCGGTCTCGAGCTCGTAGCTGGTCTCGCTCTGTCGAACTTCCGCCCACGATCTGATGTCGAGACGCTCGAACGGCGTGGTGTCGTAGGCGATTTTCACTGACTGGGCCGCGCGGCGGCGTGTCTCCTGCTGGCCGCGGAGGGAGTCGGCGGCGGAGAGATACTGAAACCTGTCCCGCGCGAAGGAGCCGTTCACGCGGAGGTGGTTGAACTCGTTCGGATCCCAGTTGGCGACGAGGGAGGTTTGGTTCTTCAAGTTCCTCTCGTCCGCGTTTGTCGTCACGATATTCACGATCGGATCGCCGTTGTCGTCGAAATCGCCCGTCGGAGTGGTTATCGTCTCCTCGCGCTTCGCGCGTCCCCGGTCCCCCGAATAGTCCACCGACACGTTTCCGGTCGCGAAGGTGCGATTGGCCTTCACGCTCCAGTTCGGAGTGAAGTTGTCGCTGATCCCGTCCGTCGACAGGTTCGAGTAGTCCCGCTTGTTGACGGACAGCCCCGCGCCGGCCTCCAAGGTACCCACCCGGGGGAAGATGCGGGTGCCCCGAACCGAGCCGGTGAGCACGGTGTTGGTGGAGTTCGACTCTCGCACCGAACCCCGCTCCTGCAGGCTGAGCGTGCGGTTGACGCCGAACGACGAGACGAAACCGTTTTGAAAGGTGTAGTTGAACGAGGTCGACAGGTTGCGGTTGTCCGTGAACTTCTGCGTGGATTCGTTGAAGTCGTTCTTGCTGGTCACCTTCACGATCGCGGAGCCGCGGAGAGTCAGCGGGACGGCGACATCGAACTCGTTGTTCCATACGAACACGTCCTTGGACTCCGTGTACCAGCTGCGGAACTTCGGGTCGAAGCGAACCGCCGTCTCGATCGTCTCCGCCAGGATGGAATCCGCCACCGCGAAGACGGAGTCCCGCAGCGCCAGGATGGTGTCGGGGATCGAGAGCTCGAACCCGAAAGCATCGACGATCGGTTCGGGCACTTCCTCCCTCCGGTTCTGGTCGAGCAAGCGCGCGAGTTCCTGCTCGGGATCGAACTCCCACCAGAAGCCCTCGATTCCCTCTCCCGGGGTCGTCTCTTCGAAGACACTCACCGAGCCGTCGGTGGAGATCAGCTTGCGGGTCGCGGTGGTGTCCGCGTCGGCGCCTCCGGAACCGTCCGTCTGGGCCTGGGACGGCGCGACCACGAGAGCGGCGAGCAGAAACGGGAGAATCGACGGAAGGAGGGTCGATCGCATCATGGTGGAGGGTCCCCCGCGGCCCGGATCAACTCGGGCCACTCCTCCGGCTCGAGATCTTCGGGGCGGGCGGTGCCGGGCCGGCCGAGCCTCTCGAGCGCGGCCGTGAGGCACCGCTCTTCCGCGACGACTCCGCTGAGGGTCTTCCGAAGCATCTTTCGGCGCTGCCGATAGGCGAGGTTGACCGCGTCCTTCACGCGACGATCCAGCTTCGAACCCGGAATCCGCTCGAGGGTCAGCACCGCGGAAGTGATCTCGGGCGCGGGAATGAACGCACCCCGGCCCACCGTGAACAGGCGCCGCACCCGATACAGGAGCCGGAGCAAGACGGCCGGCGCACCGATCTCCTTGCCCCCCGCGCCCGCGACCAATCGCGCGGCGACCTCTTTCTGCAGCATCAGGATCGCTCGCGGAAACAGATCCGCGCCGTTGAGCAGCCGGGAGAGCACGGGCCCCGTGATGGAGTACGGCAGGTTCGAGACGAGGGTGACGGGCCCCGGGAGCAGCTGCTCCAAGTCGATCCGCAGGACGTCGCCTTCCACGAGCGTGAACCGGTCGCGGTCGCCGATCTCGTCGCGGAGGTACGAGGCGATTCGTGCGTCCACCTCGACCGCGACGACGTTCGCCCCCGCGTCGAGCAGAGGGACCGTCAGCGCCCCGAGTCCCGGTCCGACTTCGAGCACGTCGTCGCCGTCCGCGACCCCCGCCGCCTCGACGATGCGCTCGCCCACCGCCGCCTCGTGCAGGAAGTTCTGCCCGAAGCGTCTGCGCGGAACGATGCCGTACCGGTCCAGAACTTCCCGGACGGGGGACTTCGGAGTGATGACCGACCTCTTCGCGATCGGGGGAGTCGTGGGGGCGGCTCCGCGGCTCGGCGTGCTCGCAGGCCGGCCCCATTCTACCACGGACTCGGGCCGCCGCCGACCTCAGGGCTCCTCGTCGAAACCGAAAAGCCGTGACGCCGCCCGCGAGGTCATCTCGTGAACCTCGGCGATCGGCCGGTCGAGCTTCTCGGCCAGCGCCTCGGCGACGTGCGCGACGAAAGCCGGCTCGTTGCGCTTGCCCCGGTGAGGCACCGGCGCCATGTAGGGCGAGTCCGTCTCGAGGAGCAGCACCGTCGGCGGCACCCGCTTGAGAACGCGATCGGCCTTTCCCTTGCCGAATGTGAGAGTGCCCGTGAAGGAAAGATGAAAACCGAGACCGACGGCGCGCTCCGCGTCGGCCGGACCGCCGGAAAAGCAGTGCAGCACGCCACCGAGCTCCGCGAGATCGGCCGCGGCGAGGCCGCCGAGCACCTCCTCGTGTGCGTTGCGATCATGGATGATCACCGGCAGCCCCAGCTCCTTCGCGAGGCGCAGCTGGTCCGCGTAAGCGCGACGCTGCGCGTCGAATGGACACCAGTCCCGATAGAAGTCCAATCCGATCTCACCGACGGCGACGACTTCGGGGAGGGCGACCCACTCTCGGATCTTTCGTTCCGCGAGGTCGCTCCACGACAGCGCTTCGTGGGGGTGAATGCCGACCGCCACTTTCACGATCGGATGCCGGGCGGCGATCTCGAGCGCCCGCTCACAGGAGTCGAGCCCGATCCCCGGCACGAGGATGCCATGCACACCGGCGGCTTCCGCCCGCGCGACGACGTCGTCGACGTCATCGCGATAGTCGTCGGCGTTCAGATGGCAGTGGGAGTCGATCATCACCCGCGACTGGGCGCCGCGGACTTCCCCGGGCCCTTGCGGCTCGCGGCACCGCCGTCGGTCGGGTCGGCATCATCGGCCACGCGATCGATTCGCGGAAACACGGGATCGCCCGGCGCCACCTTCCACCCGGCCGCCGCATTCCAGCGGAGCGCGGTGGCCCATTCGGACGATTCCCCGGAACGACCCAGCCGGTCGCGAATCGCCCGCGAGCGGTCGGGGATCGCGGGCTGCGACAGTTGAGCGACGATCCTCACGGCTTCGAGCAACTCGGCCAGCACCTCGGCGAGCTCGTCACGGCGCGCTTCGTCTTTCGCGAGTACCCAGGGTTTCGTCTCCTCCACGGCCTGGTTGGCGCGACGCACGAGGTCCCACACCGCATTCAGAGCACCGGCGAGATCGAAGTCACGGTACGCCGCCACCGCCCGCTCGCACACTTCCGCCGCGACGCCGGCGAGCCCGGTGCGATCT